>NZ_FORX01000011.1:0-99815 GCF_900114115.1 Desulfomicrobium apsheronum
AACGCGGCCGAGAACGCCATCCGTCCCGTGGCCCTAGGCCGTAAGAACTGGCTCTTTGCCGGAGCACCCAAGGGTGCCGACGCCAGCGCCATGCTCTTTTCCTTGGTGGAAACCGCCAAAGCCAACGAGATCGAGCCCCAAGCCTACCTGAAATTCCTTTTCGAACGATTCCCCGCCGCGCAGACCACGGAAGAAATAAAGGCACTCATGCCCCAGCACGTGGACAAATCCCTTCTCCCAAGCCTCCCCAAGCCCAAGCCGCGCAAAAAGTAAAGGCTCCTGCTTCTATCGCAGATCAGGGACGTCCGTGGAAGATGCGGTCGCCTGAGCGCTTACTGATCTGCGACAAAATTGATATTGATGTGTGGGAACTCATTCATCTGGCCAACCGCCATCCTCGTGTGAATATTCTGCAGCCAGGGGCAGGGGTTGGTGGTCACTGTATCGCGGTGGATCCATGGTTCATTGTTGACACTGCGCCCGACGAGGCTCGGATTATTCGGATGGCTCGTGAGGTGAACGACTATAAGCCGGAATGGGTCTTGGAGAAAGTCAAGGCTGCCATTGCAGAGACTTTGGCTGGCAAACCAGGCGATTGCATGGCCGATGTCAAAGTCGCTTGTCTTGGTTTGACCTTCAAACCGGATATCGATGATCTGCGCGAAAGCCCGGCCGTGGAAATCACCCGGCAGATCGCTGAACTGGGCTGTCAAGTATTAGCAGTAGAACCAAATATCGAGAGTTTGCCACAGAATCTTGCCTTGTCCAATATTGTCCTCAGGTCTCTTGAAGATGCTATTGAGTGTGCTGCAGTGCTGTGCATAATGGTCAAACATCGATCTTTTGTTGAATCCGCATGCGATATTTTGTGTCATTCATGCAAAATTAATGCTGCTGGACTTGCTGAAGAATAATTCTTATTCTAATCATTCAAAATAATGAAAATATCTCAAGTTCAATTAGCATTTTCTGCGTATTCTACAGGTAATTATGCTGAAGCTTTAAGAATTTACAGTCTGCTTGCTCAAAAGCTTGGTTTGCACCTCTTCAAAGCCAATATTGAGCTTTGCAATCGGCGGATGGGCAAAAAGTCTGACATACTACAGAACGGGATAGATGTCTGCTACACGGTCGAAATTCAGGATGCCATAATAAGCGAACATGAAGACTTTACAAGTTTTGAGTTTTTTGTGCTTGGAGAACGCTTGGTTTGTGAGTTCAATGTGTTATCAGAAAACCCGTATGCTCATAATCAGATGATTTTTGGAATTGATTTTTTGGATGCGCAAAGACGTTCATTGGAGTCAGAAAGCTATGAGTTGCTAAATTACAGCGAGTCGAAAACTTATGGAAGATATAGATATTTGTCAGCAACATGCGACGGGCTCAAGTATCTGTTTTCATTATTGATTCCAGTATGTGCGGTGCGATGTGTCGTCAAAATAGGGAACAGGAAATTTGCTAAAACTAAACTTGTAGGCAATCCCTCTTTTAATTTTTATAACGGTAAATCAGGGTGTGATATTGTTAATGTTTTGACAAGTGATTTGTGTGGTGGATGTATTGAGGATGTACATCAAGTTCTGGACTCTGTTGGTTTTAATGTCTCTTATGTCAGTGATGTGGTGAGGGCAATAATATCCTTGCCTGCAACTGAAGTTTTTTCGGCAACTGTTTTCTGGTATTTGTGGAGGCTTAGTAATGATAATTATTTATTTGAATTAGCAAGACAACGTCTTGTCTTCAATGGTAGAATGTATGAGACAAGACAATTGCTTAACGAATGGGATGCAAGCGTTAGGTATAGAAATAGTAAATATTCTTCTAGGCGAGTAGATGATGAAATTAGACTTTTAGAAAATGGAATTTCGCTTCCACAAAGAGTAAAAAAACAAGCTTATGAGCCGAGTAAAAATGTACTATATCTGCTACATAATCGTTTGCCTTATAATTCAGGAGGATATGCAACACGGACGCATGGACTGCTAACTGGTATTGAAAAAAACAGTCATTACAAAATGCAAGGTGTGTCACGCCCTGGATATCCTACAGACCATGCAAAGTATATCAGCAAGCTTCTACCCTCTCCGATACCTAGTGTCGATGTAGTTGATGGAATAGAATATTTTGCGCTGAATCAGAACGTGCGTCGCTCCTCCATGACGATTACGGAGTATGTTGAAAAATATGCTCAGGAAGTCGAGGCTTTGGCTCGAAGGAAAAAAACAGGAATTATTCACGCGGCGGCAAATTTTCCGAATGGATTAGCCGCAAGTTTGGCCGCAAGGCGTCTTGGAATAAAGTCTGTATATGAAGTGCGAGGTCTTTGGGAAATTACCCGACTTTCGCGTCAGGAAGGTTGGAATGAAACAGATCAGTTTCGTTTTATGGCAAGAATGGAAGCAGAGGCTTGTAAAGCTGCAGATGAAGTGATTACGATCACTGAGGCATTGAAGGATATGATGGTCGCACGTGGCGTTGATTCTTCTAAGATAACAGTAGTGCCGAATTGTGTGCATACCAACATTTTCTCTCCATTGGAGAAAGATCAGTCATTAGCAAAAGAGTTAGGATTAGCAGATGAAGATGTTGTCATTGGATACATAGGCTCAATGGTAAACTATGAGGGTCTTGACGACTTATTAGATACCCTCAAACTATTGCTCCTAGATGGCATCCAGAATTTTAAAGTCCTGCTGGTCGGCGATGGCTGTGTGTTGAATGACCTCCAGCATCAGGTTGTTAACCTGTGCTTGGAGAAGCATGTCATCATCACAGGTCGAGTACCGCATGACGATGTACAGCGCTATTACTCTTTGGTCGACATAACCCCCTTCCCGCGTAAACCATACTTGGTGTGTGAAGCCGTTTCTCCACTTAAGCCTTTTGAGGCCATGGCCTCCCAAAAGGCAGTCATTGTGTCAAGCTGTGCTGCCCTTACCGAAATTATTAAGGATGGATACAACGGTTTGGTTTTTGAAAAGGGAAGTGTTGCTTCCTTTAAGGATACACTGAAGAAGTTGATTGTCGACAATAATCTCAGGAAGCAGCTCGCAATTAATGGTCGTGAATGGGTGGTGCAGAAGAGAGACTGGTCAACTTCTTCAAAAAAATTAATAACAGTATACGATAGCCTTGTGTAAGGTAGGGTAGAGTGAAAAGTTTAGAGCTAATTCCTGTTCACTGTTTTTTGCACAGAATATTTCCTATTGAATTTTATGAAGACACAGAAAAACTTGTCAATGATAGAGTTTTTAAGCCTAGAAAAGACAGTGAACCACTGCTTTTAACATTTCCACTTGATTGGGAGTCTAAGGAGAGGGTTGTAGACAGAAATTGGAGGATGCAACTGCAAGGGTGGACATTTCTTCACCCAATTATGAATATATTTGATAATTATAAAAAGAAGGATGATATTCTCGATTTTTTCTTTGATGCCATAACCGATTGGTGGCGGTTTTATGGGCAGGATCCAGAGGATATAGTAACAACGAGAATGCCAAAAAGTTATGCTTGGTATGATATGTCTGTTGGTTTCAGAGCCTTGGCAATCACATTTTTTATAAATCGAATTACATGCTGGCAAATGAAGATATCTAAAGAGCGAAGTAAGTTGCTTGAAGAGGTGGCGGTTAAACATATAAGGCATTTACTTAAGCCAATAGTTTTTAGCATGAATAATCATGGATTGTTCCAAAGCCATGGATTGGTAGGCCTTCTAAAAACATCTCCTCATTTATCAGAATCTCTTGATTCAGATTTGGAATATGCAATTGGCTTGGTTGAACAGTTGATTATCTCACAGTTTAGTGATTTAGGTGTTCATCTTGAACATAGCCCTCATTATCATTTTTATGCTTTAAATACATTGCAGGCTCAAATCGACTCAGGTTGGTATCATGATCGACCGCGAATTATAACGATTGCTGCCAATGCAAATAATAACAGTAAATGGCTACTTGACCCATTTAAGAGGCCAGTATGTGTAGGTGATTCGATTCTTACCGTTCAGAAAGATATTGAGTTTCCAAACACACATCATGGAAAATATATTCATAGTAAAATTTCCCATTCTGGATACTCAGTGGTTAGGTCTGGTTGGGGAGAATGTCCCGAGATTAGTTCTATGTTATTTTTTACAGGAGCATACCATAGTAAGAGTCATAAGCACCGTGACTGTTTAAGCTTTGATTGGTTTGATCGTGGTGCACGTATAATATGTGACAGCGGAAAATATGGGTATAAAAGTGATGTTTATAGGAATTATTTTTTATCAACTCGCGCGCACAACTCCGTAGAAATTGAAGGATTTGATATTCTAACTATTAAGCCTTATGGCTCAATAGTGGAAAATCCAAAAGAAATAAAACAAGGTTTGTTTTATTTAAAAGGAACTCTTGATTATCCGGCAGTTAAGCATTGTAGAGAGATTTACTTTAAACCAGGTAATTGGGTTTTGATTAAAGATTCATTATCTTTTGCTAGAGCAAGAGGCTTTAAGCAATGGTTTCATTTAAATAAGGGGTATTGTCTCGAAAACATAATGAAGAATTTTGCTTGTTTTAGGGATGGTAATGGCACAAAATTTTTAATTGAATGCTTAGATAAAGAACTGAATGTTGAGTTGCACTATGGTGACTCTGATAATATGCAAGGTTTCATTTGTGAAAAAGACTATCAATTTATGCCATCTTTTGCCGTTGGTTTTTCCGGGCAAGGAAAGAAAAAAGAGGTATTTACAATATTGTCTTTGAGTAAGAACGCTCACGATAATGCAAAAAAATTTTTATCTAGTAATTTAAGTATTAATGTTGGCGAATCTACAGATTCTTCCAACGAGCATAAAAAAGAAATCATTCTTGGAGTAGAAAATAAATTCTTTGAAGATTGTTCGGCTATAATATGTTCTGATGTAGAGTTGTCTGGTGAAAAGACTTTCCAAGTCTTTTCTAACGATATTCTTTTTTCATTTTATGGATCTTTTAAAGAAAATTCTAAAAAAATGGCTGTATTTTTACCTGGTGCTACTAGCAGGAAGCATGGGGAATATGATTTCCAAAGATACTCTTGGGGAAGACAACTTGTGGATTTTGACTGCATTTTTTTCTCAGATCCAAGTATAAAGATTGATAATGATTTAACGCTTGGATGGTTTCAATACGCAGAAGATAACTATGGAATTGAAGCTCTGAAAAACGTTTTAGATGCATTGCTAAAAGCAAAGAAATTCAGGCAGGATGAGTTGCTAATTTTTGGCTCGTCAGGTGGTGGCTTCGTCTCTTTAAAACTTTCTGAATACTTTGATCACGCTTTAGTGGTAGCTATCAATCCTCAGTTGTATCTTTATAATTATACATATTCGTTCTATAAAAATATGTTAAAATTTTGCTACGAAGGAAGATCGCCCTCTTTCATTGAGTTGAGCTACTCTAATAGAATTTCTTTTTGTTCAAGTGCTAAGAACAGGATGAATCCTGTATTAATATTACAAAATATCGCTGATGAAAAGCATTTAAATAGGCATTTTCTTCCTCTGTCTAAAAGTTGTAACATTGAGCCCGTTGAAGTGCATAAAATGGACACAGACTTGAGAAGTAAGTCTTTGCATCTTTTTTTGTATTGTGATGATAAGCTCAAACATGCTCCACCAAATAAAGAAGATACTATTCATTATCTGAGAATGTTTTGTGAAGCTACTTTTTTTGTATAGGATCAGCATGTTGTGTGAATGTGCTGGAAATTCTGCTGCGAGGTTAGTATTGCCTCTAAACGAATTTTGTTCGCACTGATTTATGAATCAGTACTTTGCTGCATTAAAATGCAGAATAGAAAATTGATATACCTGGTGTTGATTTTTTTTTTAATTAATTTTGTTCTCTCAATTTACTTACTCGAATTGTGGAATCCTAAATGCTAAACAAAAGCACGTGCACTTTGAATGCGCTACCTCCTTTATATGAACGTGGGTTTTTTGTTTCGAACTGTAAAAATCAAGAAAACCTTCCTGATAATTTTGTACCCGTGCAAATATATATAGATGGTATCTATATATTCAGAGATAAGAAAACTGAGTGCGTTCAAGATTCGAAAAATGACTGTCATGTTGTAATATTAGGCTTCGTTGTAGACTCTCAAGACGTATCTAGCACGCCTGAATCTATTGTCACAGCGCTGCTTATAGCTTTAACACGTGGTCGCCAAGTTTTCTTGCGCGCACTGGAAAGCATTGGCGGGAGGTATGCTATTGTTGCTAGAGACTATACTGGGACTTTTATTGTCGGTGATGCGGGCGGAATAAGGTCAATTTTTTATACATTTCCGAGAGGAGAAGTTCTTGTCAGTTCACACGCTGCGCTCCTCGCGGAGATTACTGGTGTGTCGATCGTTGAGTTCGTGGACAGTCTCCAGTCATTCGGCTCTGGGTCTCGTGCGCGAAATTGGCCAGGTCGGTTTTCAAAATTTGCCGGAGTGTTTACCCTGACGCCCAATACTTTTCTTGATTTCGATGCAAAACGACCTCATCGATTCTTCACGTTGGAACCGCCGTCGGAGCGAACTGTAGAAGAGGCTTCAGATCTTGTTGCTTACTACCTAAGCACCGCAGCGAAAAACTTTGTTCGCAATTATCTTGACCACGATCGGTCTAAAGCTGTTCTGTTTCTTACGGGGGGGGTTGACAGTCGTCTAGTCCTTTCAGCTTTCCATGGGCTTGAAGACCATCTTAAGGCTTTCAGCTATGATATTAACAATGCGCATGCCAAAGATATAGAACTTGCACGGCGAATTGCTGGCGATCTTGGTATTCATCACGTTGTCGACTATGGAGATGATCGAGCGACCACTCCATTAGTTCAAATTGCAGCCAAGAACGCTTGTAATCCTTATACAGGCTCTAAGTCAGTTATTAATTTCTGTGGGGGGGGGGCTTTTTCCGATTGCGCCTTCTCAATGCGTGGCAATCTTGGTGAAATTTCGAGAGGTGTTTTTAGTGCACGTTCAGCTTTTCTTAATGACCCACCTAGATACATGGCAAGAATATGGCGCCGTGGTTCTGAGAATATCAAAATTATCTTTGATGCCTTTACGGATTACGTCTCTGCCACTGAGGTTGAAAAATCTCAGTGGCCAATCAGAATCATATATTACTGGGAGCATAGACATGCTACATGGCATGCTGCGACTATCAATGAACTTGATACATGTTTTGATACATTCAATATTATGAATAGTAGGAATATTATCGAGGCAATGTGTAGCGTACCTTTAGATGCTCAAAAGACTTCTTCTGTTCATGGGAAGGCTATAGCCAAGCTAAACCCAAAACTTTTAAACTATTCGTTAAATTATAAGGGATTTTAAAGTTAAATAGGTTTTTTATTTGCCATATGTCAGACTTAATTTATTGCATATTATTAGTTAGTTTTGAAAAATACGACAATTTTTATGAAATAAATTAAAATTTAATCGGAGGCGATGTATTTCAAATAGCCTGTAATGCCGGGTAAATGCATTTTTTCTGGTCGAAATCACTTTGAGGTTACCAATTCTGCCCAAAAAAACGGACTGTCAGCACTGCTTTCTCTGCCCAGATCTGATCGATCAGCTTGGTCCTCGAAACCAACGTTTGGGGGTTGGCCAAGGTCATCGCATGGCATATTTTCGGGGACAGCCTCAAGAATTGAGTGGTTCTAAGTTTCCCGGCAGGTCCCGTGGCTTTTTATCCTCAAGCAGTTCGATAATTTGAGCGATAAAAGCGCTGTTGGTATTTGGGTTCACTATCCAATTTCCAGATCTTCTGCTATCAGCAGCAGTTCATTTAGAATTTATCCTGTATTATCTGTGTGCCGTGAGGAGTGGAACTAAGTGAAAAGGTTAAGTCGGCGATGATGGGTAAGAATCGTTATGTGATGCTCTCTGTTGATACGGAAGCTTTGCCCAAGCGTGCTTCCGAGCAGCACGTCAAGAGGTTGATCTGGGGCGAGCATTTCAGCGGAACGGCCGGTGTTCGTGAGATGGTAGCAATTGCCCGCGAGTGTGGGGTTAAGCATGTTTTCTTCGTTGATGTCTGCGGCGCACATACTTACGAGGATGAAGTCCGGGACGTGATTCGGTGGTTTGATGCGGCGGGGCAGGATGTACAACTGCATGCTCACGCGGAGTATCTTCCCGAGGGGTTCTGGAAGTCCTTCGGTTTTAAGTATCGGCCACGTTTCATGAATCAGTACGAACGCGAAAAGGCTGAATTCATTATCCGCTATTTCAGTAAATTCATTACGGATATAACCGGCAAGCCGATTCAAGCATTTCGCGCAGGTTCTTTTCGCTGGAATGCAAATACGATTTATGCGCTCAAGGCGGCGGGTATTCCGCTTTCGTTCAATGATTCGATGAACGCATTCGTGAATGGGCAGAGTACTTATGGCGAACCGACGTTGCTTCCCTATCGCTGGTCCAACGGGGTTATCGAGGTGCCGGCGACGGAGAGGCTGTTTGACCCCGTGGTGGGGCAGAAATGGTGGGGACGCCTGCAGTTTCCAGTGTCTCATCGGTTTCGAAATCCCCCGTGGCGGATTTTGTGGCCGCAAACTTTGGGAAGGGACAGCTCTTTTCTGGTGTTGCTGCTCCATTCCTGGTCGCTATTGTATTGGGATGAGAACGGTTACGGTGTTTACCGGGACGACAAACGATTGGAAGATTATCGGAAATTGGTTCGGTGGCTGGCCAAAGATTATGACATCATCACGACAGCTGATTTTCTCGACCTGCATGCACGCGGCAAGATTGAAGTAACGCGTACTGTGGATCTTGCCTTGGCAGAATTGCAAAAGTGATCACTTTTAGACTCCAGTGATTTTAATTCCTTCCGGTCGAAATATAAGAATTCCCATCTTGGTAGGAATGATCTGCGGCGCCCATTGGCGTAATGCAAAATTTTTTCTTAACAAGGTATAAGGATTTACAAGCACAGATGTTTTTTAAAAAAGGTGAACTCTTTTTTGCGTCGGACCGATGCGTAACAATCTGGGGCATGCGCTGGTTGCTCAGGCAATTTCCCAAGGCGGCAAAGTCCGCTTATGAACCCGTCCCGAAAAGCCTCCTGTATGTTCCGGCAAGCTCCCTGCCGTATCACATCAGCGGCTACACCACGCGCACCCATGCCGTGATACGTGCCCTGCGTGATGCTGGCGCTAATGTGCATGTGCTGACTCGCCCCGGCTATCCCTGGGACAGGAGGGACCGGGTTGCAGAGCCTGGCGGAAGCGAGACCACTGTTGATGGAATCGTCTACACTCATGCTCAGCACCCCGCCAACAACCGCCACGTGTTGCAGTTTGCCGTACAGGCCTCCAAAGTCATCGCCGAAGCGGCCCAAAAAAACCGCGTGGCCGCCATCCATGCCGCCTCCAACCACACCAACGCCTTGCCCGCCTTGTTTGCCGCCCGGGAGCTGGGTATCCCGTTTCACTATGAAATGCGCGGGTTGTGGGAGCTGACGCGTGCATCGCGCATGGCGTGGTTCGAGAATACGGCGCGTTACAAGCAGGGGCTTGAGCTGGAAGCGCTGGTTGCTCGCAACGCGGACAGACTGTTCGTGATTTCCAAGGAGCTTGGCCGGTATGCACAGGAAAACTGGGGCGTGCGGCCCGAGCGCATGGCTCTGCTCCCCAACTGCGTCGATCCAGAGGCGATTCTGCCGGTTGACCCTGCCAGGGCCGAGCCGAACACGATTGGATATGCCGGGTCGATCATGCCGTACGAGGGTCTTGATACCCTGATCGAGGCCGTGGCGATGCTGGCGGACCGGGGCCTGGAGGTTCGGGTCAAGATTGTTGGCGACGGTGAGGCCAAAAGCGGTTTGGAAGAGCTTTCCAACCGACTGGGACAAAACGGACGTGTTGAATTTTTAGGGCGGGTTCATCCTGCCAGAGCTCTTGAAATCATGGAGCGTTGCGCCATTGTCTGTCTTCCGCGCAAGCCCTTTCAGGTCTGCGAGATCGTGCCGCCCATCAAGCTGGTGGAGGCCTTGGCCATGGCCAAGCCCGTCATTGTGCCGGATCTGCCCGTTTTTCGCGACGAGCTTGGAACTGATCCTGCGGGTTGGTTTTTCCGGGCCGGGGATGCGGTCAATCTGGCGGAGGCCGTTGAACAGGCGTTTAGCAACCCCGCCAGGCTGAGCGAACTTGGCGCGAAGGCCAGGGAATATGTTCTGGCACACAGAACCTGGGGTCGGTTTGTGGGGAATGTGATCAAACCGCACGAACACGATGAGGCCAGAGCATGCTCGGCCTGATCGCCCGCAAATTCAGTTCGACGTTCTACAGATACCCCCAGGCTCCGGTCGTGACCGAACGGCAGGGGGAGTTCGCCAAGCTGAAGGTGGCCCTTATCACCGACCACCTGACTGAAACCTGCCTGACCTTCGAATGCCGGATCAAGAACGTCACGCCCAGGAACTACCGCGAGGTACTGCGCACATGGCGCCCGGACATCCTGCTCGTGGAATCCGCCTTTCACGGTTCAAACGGCTGCTGGCGGTACGAGCTGGCCAAACAGTCCCGCTTGATGCGGCTCATGAAGCCTACGGCCATTTTTCGCGTGCTTGAATGCGCCCGCGCCCTTGGCATTCCCTCGGTG
Source organism: Desulfomicrobium apsheronum (assembly GCF_900114115.1). NCBI lineage: Bacteria > Pseudomonadati > Thermodesulfobacteriota > Desulfovibrionia > Desulfovibrionales > Desulfomicrobiaceae > Desulfomicrobium > Desulfomicrobium apsheronum. The sequence goes on from NZ_FORX01000011.1 coordinate 10,636, forward strand.
TTCTGGAACAAGGACGATGGCGCATATTTCGAGCATTTTATCGATATCGCCAAAGGTTTCGACCATGTGTTCACCACGGACGAGACCTGCATCCCGCGCTACCGTGCGGTTGTGCCCGCAAGCACGACAGTGAACACCCTCATGATCCCCTATCAGCCAGCCTTCCATTCTTTCGAAGGTTTTGATTTCTCGACCCGGACGGCCTGCTTCACGGGCAGCTATTACCGCAAGATCCTGAACTATCGCCGTCTCTATTTGGACATGCTCTTTCAGGCAGCGCAGGAGTCAGGGGCGTGCATAGATGTTTTCGACCGCAATCACGACCGTTTGTCCAGGCGGTTTGAATTCAGCTTTCCGGAGACGAGCGCTGTCAGAGTGCACCCTCGGGTGTCGCATTGGGAAACCGGCCGTCTGTACAAGAGCCATGCCCTGTCCATCAACGTGAACTCCGTCACGGATTCCGAAACCATGTGTTCCCGCCGCCTGCTCGAAATCCTTGCCTGCGGCGGCATCGCCATGACCAACCCCAGCAAGTGCGTGATGAAGTATTTCGCCCCGTATTGCCAGATGGTCTCAACCCCGGAGGAGGCACGGGAGGTCTTTGCCCGTCTGCACCGCGGCCCTGACAAAAGCGCTCTGGAGCGGGCGGCCGAGGGGGCGCGATATGTGCGTTCCGCCCACACGTGGGCCCATCGAGTGAAAGATATCTGTGAAGTGGCCGGAATCTGAGGGGTGTGATGCAGTTTTTCGCCTTGCTGATGGAACTTGTTTTCTATGCCTTGATCGCCTGTTTCGCGGTCTACGTGCTGCTGGAACTGCGCATGGTCAGGGTGTCCAGCAAGGCCGAGCGACGCAAGTTGGCGGAGATTTCCCTGCGTCCCGAAGGGGAGGAGGATTTTTTTCCTCGGGTGGGCGTTTTTCTGCCTGTCTGCAATGAATCTGGCGTGATCAGACGCCTCATCGATGCGGCCTGTCAGCTTAAGTATCCAGCGGGAAAACTGGAAATTGCGGTGCTGGATGATTCCTCGGACATCACCAGTGACCTGGCGAAATCCCTGGTGGAAGACTACGCCGCGCTGGGCGTGAACATCCGCTACCTGAAACGGCGCTCGCGCCGCTGCTCCAAGGCGGGCAACCTGAGCTACGGCGTGGCTCAGATCGACGCCGAATTCCTGGCCATTTTCGACGCGGATTTTGTTCCGCCGCCTGATTTTCTGCTCAAAACCATCCCCTGTTTCAAGGACCCCGATCTTGGCTTCCTGCAGACCGGCATCGACTACGAGAACCGGAACGCGTCTTTCCTGACGCAGTTCCAGGCTATGGAGATGGGGCATCAGCAGTTCATTACCGTGGGCCTGAGCGAAGAGGGCAACATGGCCTCTTTGAGCGGCAGCTCCTGCGTCTGGCGCCGGGCCTGCATGGAGGCCATGGGCGGCTGGAAGGCGGCCACGGCCACCGAGGATGTGGACATCGGCTACAAGGCTCAGCTTGGCGACTGGAAGTATGCGTACCTCAAAGACGTGGTCTCCATGTCCATCCTGCCCGAAACGGTCAGCGCCTTCCGTGTTCAGCGCGAGCGCTGGGGGCGCGGACTGATTCACAGCGCCTTCAGGCACGTGGGCAGCATGTTCAAGAAGAAAATGCCCCTGCTGAAGCGCATGCACGCCGTGTCCATGATGTTTTCGTCGCTTCTGCTGGCGTCCATCTATTGTCTGTTCCTGCTCAGTCTGCCCCTGACACTTTTCATGCAGTTCGAGGGCGTGGGCTTCGTGCTTGCGGCCCTGGCTTTTTTTGCGCTTGTGGCCGTCTGGGGTTTTGCCAACATCGTCGGATCCCCTCTTTGGGAGGATTTCGCGGGAGGCAGGGGGTTCCTGCGGACCTTTCCTTACGTTTATGTCTACGTCAGCCTTTTCCTGCCCATGGCCCTGTACTATTTCGTGGGTGGAATACGCGCCGCACGGGGGGTGTTCGAGGAATTCAACCGCACGCCCAAGTGCGAGGACGAGGACTGCTCAGAGCGCCCGAAGATTGACGCCTGGCTGTATTGGGGCGAAATTTTTTCTTTTGTCTATGCGGTTCTGACGACGGTTGCGGGCATGATCACGGGAAATGTCATTCTGCTGCCCATCAGCGTTACGGCCATTCTGGGTTTTGGGATGGTCCTGCATTGGGGCAGGCGGGACGGGAGGGCGCGAGATGGCTCGAAATGACGCGACCGCGCGGCGCATCCTGATCACGGGCGCCACGGGCGCCATCGGGACGGCTCTGGCGGAGCTTTATGCGCAAGCGGGCGTTGTCCTCTACCTGCATGGCAGAAACGTCGGGTTGCTTGAAAACGTGGCGACCTCCTGCCGGTCCGCCGGCGCCACGGTCTTCACCCATGCCTGCGACGTGCGCGACGCGGCGGCCATGCGACTCTGGGTGGAGGAAGTATCCGCAGCTGGCGCTCCTGACCTGGCGATCCTGGCGGCAGGCATGAACACCAACGTCGGCCCCGCAGGCGAGCCCGAACCCTGGGCCGAGGCCGAGGCCCTCATAGACGTCAACGTCAAGGGAACCATGGCAGTCATCGACGCCCTGTTGCCGGGCATGGTTGCGCGCGGAGCAGGGCAGATAGCAATTTTGAGTTCCCTGGCCGGGTATTTCGGCCTGCCGCTGACGCCTTCCTACAGCGCCGGCAAGGCGGCCCTGAAGGCTTACGGCGAGGCCTTGCGGGGCTGGCTCAGGCCAAGGGGTATTCGGGTCAACGTGATCATGCCGGGCTATGTCAAATCGCCCATGTGCGACCACATGCCCGGCCCAAAGCCCTTTCTCTGGCCTCCCGGAAGAGCTGCGAAGTACATCCGCCGGGGCCTGGAGCAGGACCGGGCGCGCATTAGCTTCCCCTTTCCCCTGAACTGGGGGACCTGGTGGCTGGCGGTGCTGCCCGCCGCCGTTTCGATCCGCATTGTGCGCTGGCTGGGCTATGCACGCTGAGCACGCGGTGTTTGCCCCGGTGCTGGCAGCGATCTTGGCCATGGTCGCGACCGCGGCATTGGAACTGCTGCTCAGGCCAAGGCCCTCATTCTCGCGCCCGGCCAGAGCTTGGGCCCTTCACGCGGGGGTGGTCTGCGCCATGACCGGGGTGCTGACGGCCCTGCTGGGCAACTCCTGGCTGTCTGTGGGCTGCCTAGTGGTGCTTTTCCTCATTCTTGTGCTGGTCAATAACGCCAAGGTCGCATCGCTTGGCGAGCCTTTCGTCTTTCAGGACTACGAATATTTCACGGACATGGTCCGCTACCCGAGGCTTTATATCCCCTTTTTCGGCTGGCGGAATTTTTTGGTTTCGGTGGCAGGCGGCCTTGCGCTGCTGTATTTTGCAGTCAGCGAAGTTGGTCACTTGCTTCACTATAATTGGGGAGTCGCCATTCTTGCCGGGATGGCCGCCGTGGTATTGGGCGCGGTTTGCGTGTGGGCTGCCGAAAGGCGTCCATTGCGTGTCAGCTTTGATCCGCTCGGAGACCTCAGGGTTTTGGGATTCGTAGCCAGCCTCTGGCGGTATTGGGCGTTGAGCCGTAAGTTTCCTGAGGTGTCATCGCCTTTCGAAAGCCTTGATTCCAGGCCTGTCCGGCCGCTCCGGACAACACAGAAGGCTTTGCCTCACATGGTGGCGGTCCAGAGCGAATCGTTTTTCGACCCCAGACGATTGTTTCCCGCTATTCGCCCTTCCGTGCTGGCGGAATATGACAGACTCAAGGCGCAGTCCCGGGCATGGGGAGCGCTGCGCGTTCCCGCCTGGGGCGCCAACACCGTCCGCTCGGAGTTCTCGTTTTTGTCCGGAATCGACGCCTCACTGCTGGGGGCACATCGTTTCAATCCTTACAGGGCCTTGGCGCGAGGCTGGAAGGTCGCGACGCTGGCTGCGTTTCTGCGCTCGCTCGGCTATCGTACCATTTGCATCCATCCGTATTTCAGAAGTTTTTACCTGCGCGACAAGGTTATGCCGCGCATGGGGTTTGACGCATTCCGGGGGATCGAAAGCTTCACGGGTGCCCGATGCTACGGGCCGTACATAAGCGACATGGCTGTCGCCGACATGATTCTTGAAACCCTCAAAACCGCCTCGGCGCCGACGTTCGTCTTCGCCATCACCATGGAAAATCATGGTCCGCTGCATCTGGAGACGGTCGGTCAGGCCGATGAAGCGGAGTTGTACAGTTCTGCGACGCCAGAGAACTTCGAGGATCTGACGGTGTTCCTGCGCCATGTCCGAAGCGCCGACGCCATGATCGGGACCCTCGCCGCCGGGGCGGCCGCATGCAACCGGCCCATGGAGCTGTGCTGGTACGGCGACCACGTGCCCATCATGCCGAAGGTCTATGACACCCTGGGTGCGCCCTGCGGGGATGTGGAGTACGTGTTGTGGAACGGTACCCGGGAGGGCATCGCGACGCACCAGGACGCAGGGGTGGAGCAGTTGGCCATGAAATGGCTCGCCAGTGCGGGATTGATCGGTTGAGGGCTACGAACAGCGCGACAGGAGGGGACTTTATGCCAAGGCCAGGACAGGTCTCGTCAAGGGCGTCACGGGCATCGACGATCCTTACATCCCTCCGGTGAATCCGGAGGTGACCATCGACACCACCGAGATGACGCCCGTCGAAGCCGCGCAGGTCATCCTGCTCTTTCTGGAGGAGCAGGGGTATATTCGTTGAGAGGCTTGAAAATCTGAGCGATGAACGCGTTCTTGAAATCTGAATTCGGAATTCCTCTTTCCGGGCATTATACTGTCAGAAGCGGTTCGGTTGGAAGTTGCCCTGCGACCTGTCCGAACTGACTTATTTTGGGTGTCGTACTCCCTGCTCCGGAATCAGACCAGTCGTACCACCTTTTCAAGGGCATCCAATTCTTCCATGAGGCGTCGTTTGGGCTTGTGGCGTTTGCGTAGGTCGGCCAGCAGGGCTTTCCATTCAGGCATGCGTTTTGTGGCCTGGAAAATCTTGCGCATACGGATCAGGTATTCGGCCGCCTCCTCGTAGGCCTTGGGCTTGACCTGGGCAATGAGGCTCTCGGCTTTCCTGCGCCAGCTGTCCAGGGCCACCTGCGGATGGCTTGCGGGGAAACGGCATGGGCCACGGTCAGGTCCAGGCTCATGGAGGAATACGCGTCCCGGGGGCGTTCGATGTTGAGGCGGATGGCGTCTTCAAGACGGTTTTCCTGAATGGCGATTTCGATCAGCAGGGAAAAATCGGGAAATTGTCTTCGCCAGTTTCGGTTTTTGACGAGCGGCCAGCTGACTTCGGGCTGGGGCAGGGGCCAGAGCGATGCGGTGTCCTTGCCCGGGATGTCGGGTCTGTTCCCGGTGGTCAGGTGGTCAAGCAGACACATGCGAACGGTTTCCCAGTATCCGAGCTTTTCCGTTGCCGCCCGCAATTCAGCGAATTTTCTCGCGTTGGGTTGTTCAAAGAACGTGTCGGCCAGATACCAAAATGACACGCCGCCTCCATCGTGACACCGTCTCTTCGTGTAGGGATTGAGATGTAAATCCTGATGAGGGGGTACCAGTTGCCCTGAAGAGTGTCGCAGGAAAAAGTGGTGTTGTTTCAGGCTGATCGCTGGCGTATGGCCTGTGGGATGAACCCGGTCAATAACGTCCATGACACACTCTTCCGTCAAACCATGAGCCACAAGGACGTGGCTGCGGACTTTCTTCGCAACTACCTGCCCGAAAGCGTGACCAGGCATTTGCTTCTCGACACTCTGTCCATAGGCAAGGACACCTTTGTAGGCGGGGATCAACGAGAGCATTATTCAGACATGCTTTACTCGGTTCGGCTTGCGAGCGGGAAATCTGCGTACGTGTACCTGCTTTTTGAACACAAAAGCAGTCCCGACCGTTTTGTCGCGCTGCAACTGTTGCGCTACATGCTCGAAATCTGGGAGCTTCATCGCAAGCAGAACAAGGGCGCAAAGACCTTGCCGCTCATCCTTCCCATAGTTGTCTATCACGGCAGGACCCGCAGGCAGGCCGTCAGACTTCTGGAACTCATGGACCTGCCGGATTCGGATCTTGGTCGATACGTGCCGGATTTCGATCAGGCCTTTTATGATTTTTCTCCGGACTCGGAGGAAGAGATCAAAGGGGCCATCCTCTTGCGCCTGGCGCTGACCTGCCTGAGGGCCAAGAACAATCCGACCGTTGAGCGACATGTGCGTGAGATCTTCCGGATGTTGCGCGAACTTGGAGATGACGCACCTTCGCTGCAATGGTTGACGACCATTGCAGGATACGTGTTTCAGACCATGGACATCGACCGTGACGTCATGCACACTATCGTCAGAGAAACTCTCGGACCGGGAAAGGAGGATGCAGTCATGACACTCGCGGAACGTTTACGCAGTGAAGGTCGGATGGAAGGGCGAATGCAGGGACAGACGGAAGGACGGATGGAAGGGCGGATGGAAGGACGGGTGGAAGGCGAGGTTCTGGGACGGTCCGCGGTTCTCCAGCGCCAACTCGCCAAGCGTTTCGGCCGGGGCATCCTGGACTTCCGCACCCAGGAGCGTCTGCGCACCGCCACGGCCGGTCAACTCGATCTCTGGGCCGAGCGCATCCTGGACGCAAGGACAATCGAGGATGTGTTCCGCGAATCCTGAAGAAACGGGGCTTTTCCGCGCACAACTGATTGTCATTGAATGATTTGTCTATCTCCAATCAGGATCTTTCATGACGTATTGCAGTGTACTCTGACATTGCGATCAATATTTTATTTACCCTTCATTCATCAGATTTAATCTGACTCTAGTATCTTTTAACTTTTCCGCTCGCAGTGTGAAGAATTTCTGACACAGGGATAATTTTAAGGGGAAGTTTGTACGGTTGTAAATATTTTTTGCAATGATTTATTATTAAAAATCTGTCAATTTCTTTATTTGATTTAAAGATTACTTCAGCTACAATAATATGTCCGATTCGTGATTCTGGAATTCCGTAAACTCGTGATTTTAAAATTTCTGGATGAGATTCAAGCACGGATTCAATTTCTTCTGGAAAAACTTTCAAGCCGGCCACATTTATTTGAGATGCTTTCCTTCCAACAAGCCTTAAACATTTTTTTTCTATAATTCCAAGATCTCCACTGGAAAAGAACTTGTCCTTGTCAAGGGTTGCTGGACTTCGCTGCGGATAAATATATCCAGAAAATACGGATTCACTTTTGATGCACACTTCTCCAATTTGTCCGTCAGCGACATTGTTTCCTTCTTCGTTGCAAATTCGGATATCGAATCCTGGCGCTGCTGGACCTACGGTCAATGGATTTGAATCATCTTGAGTGCTGATGCAGACGAGGCCTGCTTCGATTATTCCATAAGCTTGTCTGAGCGGATGGCCGAAACGATGTTGAAAAGAGACGGCTATGGATTCCGGGAGGGGTTGCCCTGTGGAGATTGCCCAGCGTAGGTGTGGAAGTTTTTCCATGCCTGAATCGGCGGCCAGCAGTCGAAACTGCCAAGGGCCGCCATAGAGCAGGGTTGCTTGGTGTTTCTTAGCCAATGAGACAACCGTTTCTGGTTGCGTGTCGGGAGCGAGGATAACCGCTGTCCCGGCCATGAGATAAGCAAGTATCGAAGATGCGAAATGCAAGCTTGCAGACATTGTCCATATTATTCTGTCTTCAATCCCAAGTTTAAGAGCCTTGACTACTGAATCAGTCCTTGCTTCAATACACTGATGTGAAAGGATGACGCCCTTGCTTGATCCGGTTGTTCCAGATGTTGGACGAATAAAAGCTGTTGATTCTTGTTCTGGATAAAAACATCTAGAACTGTCCAGTACTTTTGTTTCAAATTTGTTTTCGCTTCGTTCCAATACGGCATCTGCATCGCAACAACGAAGGTGGTTGTTTTTTTCCTGGTCAGACGCATTGGGAGACAGCGCAATGAGTGCATGACCTTTCAACATCACGGCTAGCGCAAGGATAATGTCGTCAATGGAGTTGGCCAAAGACATGGCAACGCGAGCGTTGCGGTTGTTCGCAAACTTCAGGGCATCGGCCTGCTTTCGGACTTCACGGTCGAGATCCGAAAAATTCAGGTATTTGGGGCCCTGAATGAGAGCGGGTTTGTTTCCGTATGTGACGGCACGGGACAGAATCGATTCAATGATGTTCATGTTGCTGCTGTAGCCTGTTTCAATACGAGCCTGCTTGATGCCGAGCGGCGTGCATCCTGCGCCGCCAGTTCTCCCGCGCGATGCCCTGTTTCAATGCAGACGCCGGCAACTCTGGCTGCTGCCTGGCCCAGGGAGGAAGAACTTAGACTCATGCCGGCCGTGTAGATTGAAGGGGAACGTGATGCCCGGAGACATTCGTCGGGTATGGCAAACCCCTTCGGATGCGGATAAATGTAGCGTGGGCCACGCAGATCGCGCCACCATTCAGCCGGCCAATAGCCTCGGATACCGGGATATGCCGTGCAGTCCTTTCGAAGCATCTCTTCATCAAGGCGCAAAAAACCGGCAAACACTCTGCCGCTTCGCAATCCCACTTTTTTTCCTGACCATTCAAGGCGCGCCGATTTGAAGGCGGCGCATGTCTGTCGTAAATCAGCGAGCATTATGCCTAGGCATTCTTGAGCATGTTCCGCCAGTCTCACAGGTTTTTCCGCATGAAATTCAGGCGGAAGATTGAGAATACCTTGGACTTCTCTGCTTTTTTTGTCCCAAGGCAGAAACGAGGGCAGGAATCTTCGACTTGCCTGGGCGAGTTGCCGCAACACCTGAAGAGAACTCCAGGCCTCGCCGTGATCAATCCCCCCAATGGAAAAACCGACACCGGGGCAGGTTGGTTCTGTGGCCGTTGTTGGCAGGTCTGCCATGCTCAGGATACTGGCCTGCCCGGTGGCGTCGATGAGAGACCGGAACACAAGATGATCGCGGGGTTGCAGACGCGTATTGAATGAGGCTTGGATCGTTGGTTGCGTCTCCAGCATCTTCGACGCTGTCTGTGAAAATTGTCCGGGATCGATAGGGAGCACATGCACCCGGCCTATACGCCGTGGTTTGTTGCCGACTGCCTGAGCCCACATCCGCGCCCTGTCCGAAACGTAGGTCGCTTTGCTCCTGTCGGGCAGGTAGAGCCCACAGATGGTGTGAAGCCCTGCATGGTCCAGGGTGCCGCCAGGTTTTGAGTGTTCGTCCACCAAGAGAACCTGCGCTCCGGCCTTGGCGGCTGCCAGGGCCGCGGAAACGCCCGAAGGACCGGCGCCAACGACAATGACGTCGGCCGTGAACGTCAAGGGCTGGCGGTTCCGATGATCCATATTTTCATCGACCATATATCATGGGCTTGCGCTTTCCGTAGCCCCGAACGTTTTTCCAGATCGGACGCTGTTGAAACAGGCCCAGCAGTTTCATGATCATGTTCAGGGACGATTTGTTCCAATCCGTTGGCGTGGACCATGTCGGGCGATGCATGGAGAGTTCGTCAATACCGGCCACTGGGGCTGGTCCCAGGTCCGGCGAACAAAAATAAAAAGGCTCCAGCAAGGTGTTTTGGGCATCAAGAAGCCCTTCATCCAGACAATATTTCCATACGCCGGTGTTTCGGTAAACACGGATTCCGATGCTTGGAAAGATTGCATTGGCGTGAACATGCTGATCAAGAAATTCCGCTGAATCCCGTATCGTGCGCCATGTTTCTCCCGGACCTCCGAAAAGAAGGTGCGCGGCAAAGGGAATGTCCGCTTTTTGTAGCGCCTTGGATGCTTTGGCAATCTCGGATAGAGAAAAATTCTTGCCCATGGATTCGAGCATGGGTTCGCTGGCTGCGTCCAACCCCAGTTCGGCGCCGATACATCCTGACGCCTTCATGGATCGTGCAAGCGTCTCGTCGAGGCCGGAGGGATTGATATATGCCTGCCAAGTGATATCAAGGTTCGCCCGGGCCAATGCGTCGCAAATGGCCAGAGCGTGTTCGCGCGGGTGGTTGAAAGCCGAATCCACAAAGTAGAAATGGCGGCATCCGGACCGGCGAATGTCCGCGATTTCCTGGACGACGCTTTGCGCGGAACGCAGGCGCATCCTGCGACCCTCAAGATGCGGGTACACGCAATATGAGCAGGTCAGGTTACACCCTCTGCGGGTTTGAATGCCTGCGAATCCTCCCCATCGCACGTAGGTTTTGAGAGGAATCTGCCTGTGCTCCTGCCTTGGCAATGCATCCAGATCGATGATGTTTTCACGGGAGCGCATTTCCCCATGGCGTCCTGCCACGCCGGGGATGTCGGCCGGGTTATTCCCTGAGAGCAAACGCTCGACTAAATCGACGCACGTGCGTTCTCCTTCTCCGACAACTCCCCATTCAAGCCCAAGAGCATTCAAAATTTCAAGCGGAGCAAGAGAAAAGGCCGCACCTCCGATGATCAGGGGCACGTTTGTGGCCTGACGGACAATGCCGACCACCTTTTTTACTTCCGGAAGAAACGATTCCGGGGATGTCATGATGCAGGAGTCCAGGTTGCGCATGGAAAACCCGATCAAATCCGGTGAAAAATTCTCAATGGTGCGATGCAAGGTGCTCTTGACGTGCAAAGCAGGTCCGAGGTCAAGCAGTCGCGCGTTGTGCTGGGCTTTGTTCAACGCACCAACTATCATGGCTGCGCCGATCGGAGCGGCTGGGTATGGCAGGCGTTGTCTATTGACGGCGATGATAAGTATATTGGCCATGTTTGATCCGAAAAGGTTACAGGGTCAGCAGGTCGTGCAGCGTGCGCTGCCCCAGTTGTGTTGGGTCCTGCCCTGTGCTGCAGATTGAAAGATGGAGTCTTGCGCCATGCCTGCATGCAAAAAAACCCAGGCCTGGCGGATGACAGATCATGGGTTGGTGGAAAACATGCTCGACTCGCGCGCCATGAAAATCAAAATCCGCGAGCGTATCAAACATGGTTCGACCCGTGTGAGCGAAAAAACAGGAGGCGATCCGCCCCTGGGTTAGATGACGCAGAAACCGGGAGCCTGCGGCGCGAGGCAGGAATCCCGACAGGTCGAGTTGCTTTTCAATGGCTTCGACATGTCCGTTTCTGAGCGCATCCATGAATTGTTCAGCCACATGACGGGCCAGTGTGTCGGGCGTTGAGTCTTCCATTTGGGCTGCTTGCGCCAGGATATAGACGATACTGATCGGATTCCCGAGAAGCGGGCTCAGGTTGCCTGGACTGCGCCGCGTTACGGTGACGGGTATCATGTAACCGGACGGATTGTTTTTGACCTCAGTGCACAGGGCGTGCGTTCGTCGTAGAGCTCCCGCAAGCAGGATGGCTGTTTCGCCGACAATGGGATGGATTCGCTTGCCCCGATCGGCGATCTCCGTGCTTTGCGCCTCGTCAAGAACAAGATGACCCACATTCAGCCGGTGATGGATGTTTGGCATTTCGGGCGCAGCCACGCCCTGCCCAATGCGCTTGAAGACTGGGTGGAGAGACCTTGTGGCCTTGAGTCGCTGCAATCCGCTGAGAGGCGAGACGGGTTTCCAGGTGGTCGCGTTCTCTTGGTGTCGTCCGGCAAGGCGAACAAGCAGGAATTCGCCGCCGCGAGCATCCATGAGCAAATGATCCCAGGTGAGGCCCAGAGTCGTCCCCTCGGGGCCTTCAATGAGATCTATCGCCAAAGGTGGATGCGCAGGTCTGGGAATGGGCGTGTTCAGGCGCCAGTTCAAAACGTCATGGGCGCGAATGTTTTGGTGCCTGCGGAATTCGGGACGTTTCCCCGATGAGTATATGACCCGTCGTGTTCGGGCCAAGCCGTCAAGAAGGGCGACTCGGCATGCGGGTTCCTCCGAGGCCCAGGCGTGGAAGCGTTCCTCGAATTGGTGCGGGTCGGGCGGGGCAGACAGATGCAGCTGGAGCTGTGCGGTGTTGCCGGGCAAACCGTGACGACGCATGTCATGATCAAGAATGTCCAGGAAATGATCCGGACCTTGAAGACGGGCAGGATTCATGGGCACTGGTTGCGATACGTGTCGATGGTCGCGGACAATGTTTCCAGGCTGTGCAGATTGATCTGGGTCAGTGCCGAGTCGGGAATGCTTGCGCCTAATTCATTTTCAGCCATGACGATGAGCTGCAGCTGGGCCAATGAATCGATGCCAAGATCTGCCAAAGTGGAAGCAGGGCTCAATTTCTCGGGCGGGACGCCGAGAAGATCCTGCATGTTTTTTTTGAGCCAGTTGAAAGTTGAGTCTGGAGAAATTTCTTCGAGCGTCATGGAACTATCCTTAATCAAGCTGTGTTCAAGAAAGAAATCATGAGGAGCGTTCAATCCCAGTCAGCATCCTTGCCCATGTCGTTGGTGGGCAGCGCGGTCCCGAAAGTCAGGGATTTGGGAATCTCGCTCGCGGACAGTCTCTGGACCAACCACGTCCGGATGTCGCGGCGAAAGGCGTCGATGCGGCTCTCATCCTTGAGGACGACAAATGCCTTGAGCCGTTGCCCTTCATCCGGGCGCATGAGACGCACCGCGCACGAGCGTACCATGGCATGGCTGCGGATGCAGTCGACCACTTTTTCCGGATACACGTTGACACCTGCCACTTGGACACATTTGTCCTGACGCTTCAGAGGCCGGAAGGTTCGGGCTGTCTCCCAATGGATGAGATCGGGCAGTTTGAAGGAGCCCGCAGTTTCTCCGTTCGGAAGTCGACGCGTGAGTGTCGCTTGATGGTCTGGCTGAATGGCCAGCGGCTCCCAAAACGGAAGCAGCGTGTAATCATGATCCGGATGGTGACGCGTACCGATGCCTCCGGTTTCCGAGGAACCATAAATTTCCGTTATGCGGCATAGTCCCAGGTTCAGCAGACTATGGATGACATCCGCCGGGCAGGGGCCCGTCGATGTCACGCCGCAGACTCCGGGCGGAAAAGTGGGGGCAAGCACTGCCAAGGATTTCCAGAACATGGGAAAGGCCACGACCAGGTCGCCAGGTCGCAATTGTTCCATCTGGTTCCGCGAAGGGACAAGGGGGAGTTCAAGGACCGGAGTTCCCAAGGCCTTGGGCAGGAGAATGGAAAAAAGGAATCCATAGATATGATGCCTGGGAACCAGAGTGACGATGCGCGTATGCTCCTTGAAAATTTCCGCCTGAGCCTGAATTTCCTGTTCCAAGAGGGCAAAAGATTGCTTGCAGGCGTTGGGCGTGCCTGTGCTGCCGGATGTCTTGAAAACAAGTTCGGCAGGATTGGCGCGCCAGAACTCGAGCGCGCATTGGGCCCACTCGTCCATGGTCGAACAACTCATGAGCTGGTCTACGGCAGTGCCTGGAATGCACAGCATTTCAGTAAAGGCGAGAGCCACGCTGCGCAGTTCGGATTCCTGCAGACCTGATTGCGATGGTTGGATCGACGCGAGAGCGTCCATGTCCAGGCTGCTGGCCAGGAGGTAATGCGCCTTGCTGGCGTGTAACCCGGAGCCGCGTATCAGACTGGCCAGTAACGCCCGCAGGTCGGGCGCGGTGAGTTCGAGGGCCGGTTTCATGCGTATTCTCCGGATGTTACGAGAATGCTGCCAGTCATGCCGAATCGATTTCTGCTCAGACAATGCACGGCAGGGCATTCATCCATGACCGGCCCCAGTCGTCCCTGCACTGCGAGCAGGGCCACGGCCGCATCGAAGGCCATACCGATGGGCATGTTGCCGTAAAGCGGGGAGAAATTATGCATCGGAGGAAGAGTGTTTCGTTGTGCGGGGCTTGCGGACCCGGAGAAAAAGATCGGGGCATCAAGACACGTTTTTGAGAGGGGCGCACTTTCGATGAAGCCGTGGCGTGCATGGTCTGGATCGGCGTGCAGGCAGAAAAAGACGGCCCCCTCTCCGGGGACAAGCCTGCGCCGTCCACCAGAACTTTCGGCAGGCAGATTTTCGGCAATTCGCCGGGCATTTATTTCGAGCAGGGCGGTATGCTCATCCACGGCTCCGAGCAGAACGCGCGTCACGCGTTTTTCAGCCAGCCACGTTTGGGCTGTCAGGGTCGCCGCCGCTACGGCCGTGTCGAGTTGACAGATACTGAAACAAGGGCCGCGCAAACTCATCATCAGCGCGATGGTGGCGGCGGGAATGTTGTGGACGGAATGCGCGAACGCCTGAGGCGAGGCCATTTCCGGGCCGAAGTCGATGATGGAGTCAAGGAAGTCGAAGGTCAGTTTGACCGGTCCGTAGCCCGTGGCCAGAACAATCCCGGTGTGTTCGAGTTCTGTGGCATCAAGCCCCGCATCTTCAAGCGCTGAATATGCAGCCAGGAGCGCCATGCGGGTGAAGTGATCGACTCTGCGCAATGCCCGGGAGGACGCACGCCGGACGAGATCGCTTGTATCGATCTTCGAGAACGCGATGGTCCGGCTTTCTTCCCGCAATATATGCAGTGCGGCCTGGGCCAGATCCTGGGGACCATTGCCCACGGCGCTTACGATGCCCATTCCTTCTACGGCCATGCGCATCAGATCGCCCTCCCTTTGCCGATGACAAGCACCGAATTGTTGCCGCCAAAGGCCAGGGATTGAGATATGGCCGCCTTTCCATGTACGGGGGTGTGCAATCGGGCAGGGCTGGCATTCAGGGTCGGATCTTCTTCGGAAAATCCCGCGCTGGCTGGAATGCCTCCAGTCGCCAGGTGGGCCATGGTGAAGATTGCCTCCATGGCTCCTGCCGCTCCAAGAGTGTGTCCGGTCATGCCTTTCGTGGAGATGAACGGAGTTTGCGGAAAAAGTTCATTGAGCACGGCAGCCTCGACAGTGTCGTTGTTAGCGGTTCCCGTGCCGTGGGCATTGATGAAGGAGATGTCCGCAGCCGCCAGACCTGCCGCGTCGAGCGCGTCCGATATGGCCAGCTTGAGTCCCACTCCCTGCGGATGCGGTGCGGTCAGGTGATGGGCGTCGGCAGCTGTACCGTAGCCGAGGATTGTCGCAAGCTCATGGCCATTTCGCTGTTCACGGCTGGCTGAGGCTTCCAGGATGACGATCCCCGCCCCCTCGCCCAGGTTCAGCCCGCTTCGTGACTTGTCGAATGGGCGGCAGGGATATTGATCCGAGATCATCAGCCGGATGAATCCATTGTAGGTCACTTCGGACATTTCATCCGCGCCGCCTGCGATAACGATATCGCATGTTCCCTGGGCTATCCAGGATGCGGCCAAGCCGATGGCGTCGGCCCCGGACGAACACGCGTTGACGACGGTCTGGACCGGGCCGGTGGTGCCCAGGGCATGGGCCAAAGCCACGGCCGGATTGGAGTTGAGATATCGGTGCACGGGTTCAAGGTCGGGTGTCTGCCCCGCTCGGGTGCCTCGATAGAAGTCCAGCAGGTTGAGAGATGCCCCCACGGAAGTACCGATACAGACTCCAACCCTGCTCGCATCAAGTTCGGAAATTGCAAGACCGGCCTGCAGGAGAGCCTCTTTTACGGCATGCAGTGCAAAATGTGCGGTCATGGACAGATCAGGACCGTTTTTTTGTTCGCAACGGCCGTGTTCAGGCACTTCGAAGACAGGGTAGGTTCTGGTGTGTCCACTTTTGAAACGTGATGGGGGGAGGGGAGCGCGTTGTCCGGCCTCCAGAGCACGCAGGATATCTTTCAGATTCGTGCCGGCGGCGCAGACGCAACCCATTCCGGTAACGCTGACAGGTTCCATGCGCAGCATGCTAACTCCGGCGCTCTGTAATGAACTCGGCCAAGGCGTTGATGGATTGGAAAGCTCTTCGGCCTTCGTCCATGTCCTTGATTTCCACCCCGTAAAGGCGTTGCACAAGAACTACGATCTCCACTGCGTCAAGGGAGTCAAGACCGAGGCCGTCGCCAAACAGCGGTGCACCGTCGTCGATATCATCCTGGACCAGGTCTTCGAGGTTGAGTTCATTTATCAGGGTCTGCTTGAGTTGTTTCTTGATATCCATGTATAAATCCTAATTTTCCCACATGTCGTAAAAGTTGAAGAATTGATAAGGGTTTGCTTTGACCATTTCTTCCAAGGCGAGCGCGAATTGCCGTGCATAAGGAAGATAATTTTCCCTGGTGCGTCCCAGGCCTCGCGGAACGCGGATAATTCGGGCGACTTCGTGTCTGGCCTGGCCGGGACCGATCCTGCTGGAAAAGAAGACGAGAATCGGAGCGCCCGTGACCGAGGCCAGCCTGTAGGCGCTGAAAGGCAGACGCACGTCGCCACCGAGAAAGGGGACACTCACCGTGTTGCGATCATTGCCGAAGGTACGGTCGCCCATGATTCCGAGAATATGCCCTTTAGCAAGCGCATCGAGCATTTCAATGCTCCCGCCCAAATACCCGCAAGGGTCGATGATGCGAAAAGGCGCGTCGGTTCCCGCGTGTTCGAAATGCTGTCGGTCAATATCGTCGGGCGCGCGGTGCATGAGCACGTGCACGGGAGTTTTGACACCATCAAGACCGGCGCTTGATGTCTGCCAGCAGCCAAAGTGTCCGGTCAGCAGGATGAGTCCGTGTCCTTCGCCGAGCAGCGTTTTGAGGGCCTGTTCATCGCCCTGGCTGGCCGTGATGGAAATTTGACCGAGAATCCCGGAGGCCGCTCGGTCGACCAGGGTGAGCCCAAAATTCCAGTTCAGCAGGAAACAATGCCGCAGTCTTTGCAGTCTTCCCGCTTTAGGAAAGCGACGCGCCAGGTAAGGCGCGGAGCGTGCCCTGGTCATGGGGCGCAGGGTGTACCAGAGCACGACAAAAAAGAGCAGGACATAGGCGGGCCTTCTGCCCAACGTCCGGAGCAGCAGGTAAAAGGTGCCGTGTTGAAGGCGTGACCCAATACTTCGGCTTGTCCAGCGTTGATGTGTCATGGTCTGACCTGCGGTTCGTTTTCTGAACGGCCGTTGAGGCCCATTGAAATCCCCTTGGCCATGACAAAGACGATACCACCGATGAGAAGCGACAGTATCGGAGCTAGCAGGAGCGATCCCAGAAGCCATTCCCAGATTCGTTGTAGTGCTTCGTAGCCAAGGGTCTGCAAGGATATTTCAGTCAGAAAACTTCCATGGCGCATGAAGTGTCCGGCTTCAATGCACAGGGCCGGCACAAATGGAGGCATGCAGAGTTGGCTGACGGCAAGACCGACAATTTTGTTCATTCGAAACCACCCGGCTACCAGGAGGATGGTAATGCTGTGCAGTCCGATAAGTGGGATGGTCCCGAGAAACATGCCCATGGCCGCAGCCATGGCCAGCTCTCTTGGCGTGGCCTCGTTGGCCAGAAGAATGCGCAGGGATTTCAGCGGATGAATGGCCGAGATGGCGCCTGTTTCGTCCTGGCTGAAGGTTCGATGCGGAATGGGTACGATGGCCCTTACGGTCAGCCTGGTATTCAGGAGGGAGAGACGCAGATTGTCCATGAAGGCTTTGAAATGCGACACCCGCTCGCCTTTGGGCGGATAATACACGGCGATATCGACCTCGGACAATCGGAAGCCGGCCCAGGCGGCACGAACCAGAATTTCGACCTCGAAGCTGTAGTGATTTTCAGTAAATCGCAGCTTTTCAAGAACGGCCAGTGGATAGGCCCGAAAACCGCTTTGCACATCGGAAATGGCGATTCCGGTCTGGACTCTGAGCCAGAAATTGGAAAATTTCCGCCCGAAGCGCGAAGAACCGGGCACATTCGCGGTATTGAAATCACGGGCCCCAACGATGACGGCATTTTCGTCCCGGGCGATGGCGTCCAGGAACAACGGCAGATCGGCCGGATCATGCTGCCCGTCCGCGTCAATGGTGATGATGTGGGACATACCCAGGGAGCGCGCCACATTCGCACCTGTTCGGATGGCCGCGCCTTTGCCACGGTTTTGCTCATGGCGGACAATCCTTACAGGCAGATCGTCCAGGGCGTGCGGCGGAATGTCGTCGCTGCCGTCATCCACGACCAGGACGTGCGCATGCCTGCTCAGCACCCCCTCCACCACGGAGCGTAGCGTCGCTCCGTGATTGTAGACCGGGATGACCACCATTACGCGATTACCCAGGGCCATGTCAGGCATATCTCGACGACCTCTTTTCGTTGGATGCGGGATAACGGATAAGAGAGTCCCAAAGAATGCCCCGGTAGCCGAATTTGCGCATGACGGCCATCTGCTCCTGCCCTTTGGAAGGAGGGAAGAGCCGATCCCGTCGACCCTTGAAGGCTTGGGTGAGATCGGCTTCAACCTGTGCGGGGTCAATGTGCGGTGAAAAATAGTAGGTGGGCTCCAAGCAGGATGCTGCCGGATCAAGAGAGCCCTCGTCGATGGCGTGCCGCACCAGTGCTGTGTTCGGGTAGATGCGGATTCCAAGGAACGCGCAGACCACGCAATGCTGCAGCCGAGCTATGTTTTCAATACCTTCCCTCACGGTCAGTTCGGTTTCTCCCGGACCACCGAAGATGATGAAGTGGGCACATGGGATCCGCTCTTCCACACACAAGGCATTGATTTTTTCAACCGTCTTGAAATCAAAACCTTTGCGCAATCCTTGCAGGGTGGCGTCCGATGCCGCGTCCGTGCCAAGCTCCATGGCCTTGAGCCCGGCTCGGCGGCAGAGGCGCAATGAGTCCTGGGTAATGCCGATTGGCTGGAAAAATCCGCTCCAGGAGATGTTCACCTCGCGCCGGATCATCTCTTCGGCCAGTTCCAACCAATGGCCCAGACCGTCGTTGAAGACCGAGTCCGTGAAAAAAAGTTCGGAAATACTGTAGTCGCGTTTCAGTCGTATGATTTCGTCAACCACGTCGCCGGGCTCTCGCGCTCGAATTTTTGTCCCTTCAAGGGCGGGGTAGGTGCAGTAGATACATCTATGCGGGCATCCGCGTTTGGTCTGGATGCTGGCTACCCCACTTTCCCGCAGATAGAAGTCCATGATCTCGGGGTAAGGCGACGCGCCGTGCATTTCCTTGTCCTGCAACCGTTTTGTTCCTTTGGTGATTCGCGGGGGGGTCTGACCCCGCGCGAGTTGTTCAAGAACAGTGCGACAGGCCTCCTCGCCTTCGCCGACAATGCCAAAGTCGGCGCCCGTGTAATCCAGGATTTGCTCAGGCATGAGCGAAAAGCCAGGGCCTCCCATCATCAGTGGAGCATCGTAAAAAGAGCGGATAAAGGCGATCAGTTCCCGCACGTCGCGTAGCGCCCAATGCGTGTGCGATGTCAGCGAGTCCACGTTGTCTACGTTGCGAAGGGAAAAACCGATGACCTGTGGACGATATTCGCTGCAGACGCTTCGGATTATCTCTTTGTTGCCGCCGAGAGCCAGGCAGTCGAGCTGACGAACGTCATGCCCGGAGGACAAAAGCGCGCTCGCAAGGACGGCCATTCCCAAGGGAAAGACAGGATACGGCTCGATTTCAGTATTCGTGGCGATGAGCAGAATCCGCATCTTTTAGAGTTCTCCCTTTTTCCACGATGTAAGGAAATTTTGATAAAATTCGGGTGGATATGTAAGGATACTTCCGTCGCTGTCCAGGAAGAGCTGCACCGTGAAGCCTGTGGTTGCCAGGGTTCCGGCCTGGTTGCGGATTTCAAATTCAAAATTGATGCGGGCGGCTTCTGCCCAGTGCAAGATGGCGGTGATCATGCAGGCTTCACCGAAACGCAGCGGCGCGATATAATCGATCCAGAGTTGTTTGATGGGCGTGATGACATTTTCCCGGTGGAAATCGAGGTAGCCGACACCGTGACGATTGCCCAAAGCCACGCGCGCGTCTTCGAAATAACTGGGATAGTGCCCGTGCCAGACAATGCCCAGCGTATCTACTTCCTGGAACCGAATGCGGCGTTCAACATCAATGCGCAACGGGGCGGGGCTGCCGGGTGCTGTTTTGAAATATGGCTTTTTCATTCCGCGAATTCCGTTGGAAGCAGTGCCAGAGCAATGGTCGCGGCCGTGTCCCCGCCAACGCTGATGATTATGGTCGCCAGAATGTTGCCGTCTTTTTTTTGGGTCTCTGCCCTGACGAGCATGAGTTCTCCTGGGTTGATTACACGTGAGAATTTAGCCTTGGCGACTTTCTGAAGCTTCATGGAATCGCCCGCTGTGAGCATGCCGGCCAGGATTTGAACGATGCCGGGCAGGATGGGGCGATCAGGAAAGTGGCCGTCAAATCCCACAAAAGTGGGCGGGAAGATGAACTCCATTGTCCGGAATCCGTGCTCATCGCTGTGGGCGGGGCGAATTGCACAGGATCGGACCTCTTGAAGAAGTCTGCTCATGATGATGTCATCCTTTGTTCGATGAGGCGCACGTCGACTGAATAGCGCCTGTGGCTGTCTTTAAATATGATGCGAGACGGTTCCTGTGTATCGGTCATGCGTTCTAAATATTGAATTTCCCAGTATTCGTCTGGACCGAGGGATCGGATCGCCGTGAGTGTTTCTTTGAGATACTCGTGCTCAATGCGTTGGCCGTCGTGAATTCCGTATATGTAAGTGGTATCTTCAATCCGGCGGAACCCGTTGCCAATTTCTGGCTGGGGGGCCAGCCAGATCCGCCGCGCGCAGAAGGCGATATGCTCCGGCAAATTGTTGATGCGGCTTAAACCCGGTGAAATGAAATGTGTTTCAACGGCTTCCTGACTGATGCTCAGATCAAAAAGCTTCATGCCAAAACCGGCCATGCCCACAAGTCGTATCGAGTCTCCGTTATGATCGAACCGCATGATTCCGCTGAAAGTCTGGTCCAAGCCGCGCCCAGGGATTCGCAGTCGCACTGAATGTCGCAGCAGTAGACCGTTTCGAGCGGGATCTCGGTATTGCGACAGGGTAGCGGCCAGAGGCGAGGTCGGCAGCTCCGATCGAGGCTGCTGATTTGCCATGCCCGCACACCCCAGGTTGACCAGAAGTACAGCGGTCACGATCCATTTCATCGCCGGTCTCCGTTCAATGCGGGTACCACCCAAAGGGCCGTGATCATTGCCGCGCCCACTCCGGTCAAGACCGTTATGCCTATGGAGTGCAACGCCGGATGCCGAGCCAGTACGAGCACCCCAAATCCGCAAAGTGTGGTCAAACCGGAAAAGAGTACGGCGCGCGCGGTCTGATGCTGCGCGGATTGTTCCGGCCGGCAAACCATGAATATTCCGTAGTCTGCTCCAAGACCGATGATGAGCGGGAGGGAGACGATGTGAAAGAGGTTCAAGGCTTGGCCGAAGCTGTACATGACCGCGAGCACCGTGGTCACGCCCATGCCTATGGGCAAAAGGGCGAGCAGCGTTTTACGCGGGTTGCGGAAAAGTATCGCATTGAGCAGCACCACACCGGCCAGGGCCGAGCCGCTGAAGCGCAAGACGTCAATACGCATTGCGTCCCCCAGCAGTTCCCGAAATCGAGACCCGGAAACGAATTGGGCTCCCAGTTCCCGCTCGGCGTAATCGCTTAGCAAAGCGGCATTTTTTGTCGTGTCCGGAAGCAGGGTGAGGGCTAGGAAGTCATCGCCATCGCGCATGGCCAGCACATCCACAAATTCCTGGATACCAAGTTCATGCAGCGACTCGCTTGAAAAAGTTTCGGGCGAGGCGCTGATGAATTCGACAAACGGGCTGAATGCGGAATGGGAAAATCCCAAGGCTTTTTGCTCGGTTTCAATAAGGGTACGTGTTGATTGTCCGTTGTCCTGCCAAAAGGCGTTCCAGCGCGAAATGTTTTGCAGTTGTGTCTGCATGGCGGGAAGAAGTGGGGCCAGGCTGATTATGGGGCTTGTGGCATTATGAGCCTGCAGAAAACTCCAAACGCGGTCGTTTTTTTCGAGAGCGCCGTCGAATGTCCGATCGCGAACGAAGATCAGGGCGAGATCACGCATGCTTCCCCAGATTGTTCTGGTGGCATCTTCTTCCGCCTGAATCTCTGTGGGAGTAAAGCTCATCTCCCGCAGGTCGCCGTTTATGCGCGTGTGCTGGCCGAACCAGATTCCGGCACTCAGGACGGCGATCCAAAGGGTTATGAGAGGCGCTACGCCAAAAGATTTACGAGTGCGGCGATGAGTGGTGGATGTCAGGCTGCCTGTCTTTGCGGTGATGAAGTGCGGCAGGATGAGCAGCGACATGAAAAAGGACGTAATAATGCCGAAAAGGGAAAAAACGGCCAGCTGACGGATGCCTGGGATGTCCGACACAAGAAGGGCGGCGAGGGCGGTGCATGAGGTCAAGGCGCCAAAGGTAATGGCAGGGGATATTTGTGTAAGCGTATGCGCGGGGGTGAGGTTTTCATCGGTGCTTGAATTCTGCAACGCAAAGTAGACGTGCAAGGCGTAGTCAACGGAGATACCCAGGAGCACGGCGCCAAATCCAAGGACAATGCCGGAAATGGAGCCGTGGACAAGAGCGGTGGCTGTCCCGGCGACACCGACCACGCAGACCGGAACCAGGAAAACATAAAGGCTTTGCCGATTGCGCATGAAAAGCAGAAAAATCAGAGCCAGCAGGATGAAGGCGGACGGCAGAATGATTGTCAGGTCATCCTTGATGGCTTGCGCGTTGGCATGGGTATGGCGGTGTCCGCCGACAAGCATGGCCTGCGCGCCTTGGGGCAGAGCTGCGACCGCTTTTTCATAGCTGCTCATGACCTTGGCCGCGCCGAGCGAGTCGGTCATCGGGATGTCCGTGTCAACCAGGATCAAGGCGTACTTGCCGTCACGGCTTACGAAATGGCCGTTTTCAATCCTTACATCGGCCAGGCGCGACGGCGCTGCCAGTTTGGGCAGAACGATATTCCGTATTCCCAGGGGATCTTGGCGGATGACGTTTTTCAGGGCCACGGCGCCAGGTGAAAGCAGGTCGCGCCTGTTTTGTTCCAGTGCGCTTTGCACATGCTCCGAGTCGGTCAATGCGTAGAGTGTTTTCGCGTCCTGTTCGTTCAGCAGGGCCGGAGCCAGAGGTAACAGCTTGGTGAGAAAAGCCAGCGAAATGTTGCTCGGGGGACCGGTCAGTATGCGAGTGAAAACGGGCTCCCGGCGCAAGGCGGTTGCCAGGGTTTCGGCGGCCTGGGCGGGATTCGCGCCGGGATGACTGACGGTAATGGTAAGTCGCTGGGCAAATGGGGCCAAGCGCAACAGGGCAAAGTCGGATGCAATTCGGCCGGAGTCGTCCGGAAGCATGGTGCTGATATCTTCACGCACAACCAGCCTTGAAACGAAGAGAGAGCAGGCGAAACAGGCAAGTACGCAGAATACCAACAGGAAACCCCGTCGAGGAGCGAGAAAAGCATAGGCGCGGCCAAACAGGTGAAACATGCGGCCTTACCTGAACATTCCGTCGTCGAGAGGGGTGTTCACTTGTGGATTTTTAAAAAGAATACGCGTGAGATCACCGCTTTGATCGTGAAGTTCCACTCTTTGGATTGTATTCGCCGACGAAGAAAATTCGATGAGAAGATGTTTTAGCACGTGTGCGGTGTCAGAACCCTTGGGAACAAGTTTCAGTAAAACAGGAGAATCCGCTTCCAACGTGATGTCGTATTCAGCGGAAAGCCAGGCAAGATCAAAGGTGGCCCAGGCCAATAATTGTCTGGCGACAACGTTCATGAGCGGGTCGTTGCGCAAGGAAAAAGACGTCCTGGTCGTTTCCGTCCAGCGCACCCCTTGATTTCCTTGCAGAGCAAAGCCTTCCGTAATGGGACTCAGGTATTCCCAGCGGAGGTTGTCAGGTTTGCGGAAAAGAAAGCGACCTTTCGAAATGATGGTTTCTTCGAAAACCGAGAGCCGATTTTCCTGTGAAAACTCGCTCGAAATACTCTCGACGGCAGTCGCCTGGGCTCGAAGTTTTTGGAGAACAGCATCAATGTCCCGGAGTTCGGCCAAAGCATGGCCGCAAAAAATGATGCCAAGACCGACGGTCAGGATGAAATGAAGAGCAAGGGTGCGGCAACGGCCCATTATTCATCTGCTCCCGGATCCTGAATTTCGGACGCAGGCACATAAAGTTTGATCTTACCCCCGGCGATAGTTTCTCCGCCACGGTTGATCGTGGCACGCACCACAGTATATCCGTCGAAGCCACCGAGTTCGATGGTTTCGATCTGCAGCAGGTCGCCAATTCTTGCATCATCCAGACATTCAAAAGCCTGAACTCCAACCAGAAAACCACTGGAAAAAAGCGCCCCTTGGCAGGCGAGTTTCCAGCCCTTCACAGCGGCAAAACTCTGGGCTGCGATTTCCACATAACACGTCCGGTCCATGCGCCCTTCGGCATCCACAAAAATATGCCCGGAAGTAAGTTGAAGTTCGCACAGCCCGCGTTCACCATCAGCTTCCAGCAGGCGGTCGATAAAGACCATCGGAAAATCATGCGGAAGGAAATGAACCGCTTTCGCAGGCAGGGATAAGGTGTTCATGATTTGTTCTCCCTAGGCATGGTACGTTTTATTGCGCCAACAGAGAGGATCGGCGGCGAGGTAGTCTCCGGTGGCCTGGTAAGCCATTCCCCGGCAGCCATAGCACTGCGCCTTCAGATCGCATTGGGCGCACGTGCCTTTGATGTTGGTGCGGATGTTGCGCAAATCATGAATGAGCGGACTTGTGCGCAGAATTTCCGAGAGAGGAGCGTGTCGGATGTTTCCTGCGGGAATGTCCACTCCCGGACAGGGGTAGATGTCTCCGGTTACGCTTACGGTGCATGAGTATTCGTGCCTGTCGCAGCAAAAGGCGGCCACGGAGGGGTGTGGCTCCCAAAAGTTACCGAACTTTTTGGCGTCGATGTCGGCAAGTGTTTCGAAGATGCGTTCAAGTTCTTCGGGGCTCAGTTCAAGATCGGGATGGCGCTTGGCTCTGCCTTGCAGAGTCAGCATCTCGAAATATGGAATTATTCCGCGCTCTCTAAGCCAGATCCACATCGCAGGCAGTTCTTCCAGATTGTGCCGACAGATCACGGTTTGTGCGCCGAGGGGCAGGTCCTTGGTGGGATATCCGGCCTCCATGAGTAGCGTAAGTCCGTTGCGTATTGCCGTGAATGCACCCTTTTGACCTGCCAGAATGTCTTGTACTTCAGGGCGAAAGCTGTTCATTTTGATTACTGGTTTGACACCTAGGCGTATAAATGTCTGCGCAGCATCTTTGGTGATGAGCATCCCGTTGGTAAATAGCTCTATTTCAACGTTTTTGGCGTGTATATAATTTAGTACGTCAAATATTCCAGGGTAGCAGAGTGGCTCTCCACCGCCAAGAACGACTATTTTTTGAGCCCCAAGTTCCACTGCCTGGTCTATGGCAGAGAGAATTTCTTCATATGAAAGCTCGTCGGTAATCGGATCTCCTGATTCTGCATAGCAATAAATACAGCGAAGATTGCACTCTCTTGAAAGTTCAAGCTCCATGGAGAGTAATCCATTTTCATTCTTGCAATTCTCAATTTCTTCTTGGCTGAAAGAGGCACCCCATCTTAGGCGAGTCATTATAGATATTGTCCTTTGATAATTTCAATATTTAATTTAAAATCGTAGATTGGTTTCGCCTATTGAATGCTTACAATTTCGCGCTGTATCGCAACGTCGAGATTTTTAACCCAGTTGTTGTATTGTCTGTGAATTGTAGATTTTTCTGGATTATATTTAAGATTACTGCTGTTATCGTAAATAATATTGTAATTTTTGTGGTTATAAATAATTTTGACCTCGGCTCTGTGGGTGCGAACATAGAGTTTCCCTGTGATCTGTCCGGCCTCTTTTTGGGACATTTTCCAGCCAAGATTTGTTCCGGCTTTGATTATGGCGTCACCAATTTTTTGCATATCTGGGTGGGCTTGGCTTGTTGTTACGATGGGCGCGTTTTCAATATTGCGAACGGGGACTGTGCGGCATCCCGAAATCAACAGCATGGCAAACGCCAGAAGCATAAGGCTCAAGATGCGCAGGAAGGCTGAATTCTTTTTCATTGTGTTTCCCTCAGGCTACAGGTTTGTGCGTATAAAGTGGAGTCATAATGCGAAAATGACTGTTCAAGCTCTTTTAAGAACATCCTTTTGACCTTTTTTCTCAGTTCTATGTGAGCTTTTTGCCCAAATTTCTCAAATTCAATTGGGTCAATGGTGGGTAGTGTTCTAATTGAGATCGGATTTGCCGTGATTAGCAATTTTCCTTTGGGTAGAAACTTTCCGGTGCCCTCGATACAAACAGGCACTATGGGATGTTTGGATTCCATGGCCAGTTTGAAGGCTCCAGAATAGAATCGGCCCAGCTGGCCATTTTTGCTGCGAGTTCCTTCAGGAAAGATTATTATCGATATTCCCTGGTTCAACTTTTCTCTGGCTTCGGAAACAAATTCTTCACAGGACATATTCTCACTGTTGATATATTTTGCTTTTCGCATGTAATGACCATAAAATGGAATTCTAAATGGCCATGATCGAACTAAAAATACTATGTCATAAATCGGAAGAGTTCCCATGCAAAAAGCATCAAAAAAAGATTGATGATTGACAAGAATAATGCTTGGTTTAGGATAATCTGTAACTTTTTTTGTATCTATTTTTACTTTTACAAACAAAGATGTCAGTATTATCCACATTCTCCCGTAAATCCATATTATACGACGAACTGCTTGTCCTTGACTGTCTTTGTTTACTGTTCGAAGTATTAAATATAAAGGTAGAGAAATTATAAATATAAGTAAATTTAATATTATAAATCCACAATAAAATCCAATATTTCTTAAAATAGATCTTAGAGTATATGGATTTTGTGACGTATCCATATACGCTCAGTTTAAGAAAGCATTTTTTTTGTCGATCACATAAGAATGCAAGTCGCTAAGCTGTCTGATCCGCAATATCTTGGGATCTTTCCCTATTTTTATTCCGAACTCTTGCTCCAAAACTATGACCATGTCGACGGCATCCAGACTGTCGAGTCCCAAATCTTCCTTGAATGAGGCCGAGGGTACCAAATCGTTCATGTCCAGTTCGAATTCTTCTGCAATTGCGGCATTGGTACGCTCAATGATTTCATCATTCGTCATTCGAAAAATCTCCTTAGCACGATAGCGCAATTTACTCCGCCCAGTGCAAAGTTGTTTTTTATGATTGTTTGTAACACCTTGTTTTCTATCTTGCGTGGCAGCGCGACGGCAGAACATTCCACGGCAGGGTTGTCAAGATTGCGGGTCGGGATGACTTGGCCGGTGCCCAACATTTTTACGCAGGCGATGAGTTCAAGCGCGCCACTGGCGGCCATGGCGTGTCCCATGTGTCCCTTCAGGCTTGAAACGGGCGTGTGCGTCCCAAAAAGATCTCCGATGGCACGGCTCTCGGCTTCGTCTCCCTGTACAGTGCCCGTGGCATGGGCGTTGACATAGTCGATCTCGGCAGCGTTGAGGCCTGCTTCCGCAAGCGCCAATTCCATGCAACGCCTAACGGGTTCAGGGTCTGGATTGGCGATGCTTGACGTGTCGGAAGTGGAAGCAAAGCCTGAAATTTCAGCCAGAATATTCGCCCCCCGAGCGTGAGCGGAATCCAAGGATTCCAGCAGGAGAAGTCCAGCGCCTTCGGAGCACACAATGCCGTCACGATCCCGGTCAAATGGTCTTGGCGTGCATTGCGGTCGGTCGTTGTATTGTGTTGAAGCCGCCTGGATGATGTCGAATGTTGCGGCTGTCAACGGATGGAATTCGTCAGCACCTCCGCAAAGCATGAGGTCTTGCTTACCCAAGGCTATCGCTTCATAACCCAGGCCCACTGCCTGACAACCGGTAGCGCAGGCGGCAGTCGGTGCAAGCGTGCGGCCAGCGATGCCAAGGGTCTGGGCAACGTTTGCCGCGCAGGAGTGTCCCATGATCTTGAAAAAGAGCATGGACTTGATGCCTTCGATGCTTCTGTCCTTCAAAAAGTTGTCAAAAAACTCTTCCATGACGTCCACGCTTCCAACCGTGGAGCCCAAAGCGATCCCCAATCGTCCTCCAGTGCGGAGATCTTGGTCAACATGGGCTTGATCCAGGGCCTCCTGCGAGGCGAGCAAAGCATACACCGACATGGGCGACATGGTGCGTCGAATTTTACGTGGGATATCCTTGATGTCCATGCCTTGAACCAGCCCGGCGACATGCGGGCCGAGTCCCTGGATTTTTTCCAGTTCGGCACTGTATCGGATGGCACTTTCTCCATCCACCAGAGCCTGGAAGAGTCGCTCGGCACCTTGTCCGAAGGGGGAGACCGCGCCCAAGCCCGTGATTACGACCCGTCTCAATTGCATGCTCTCAATTCCTTGCGAAGTTTGTTGTGGCCGATGATAAATCCGCAGGTGAGAAATGCGGAGATCACTGCCCCAAGAAGCCCAGGGGCGACAATGGATTGTCCTGCGAGCAAGAGGCCCGGAATTTTTGTGGCGGGGGCAGGATTGAACTGATTAACTGTGTGGCGAATCCCATACAGGCTGCCGGTGGGCGTGTTCATGTAGTCACGAAGCGTAAGTGGAGTCGCCCCCTCGACAAATCGAACAGATTCAAGTTCAGGAACATGTTTAAGAAGAGCGGTCCGCATATGGTCAAGGCGCTTTTGCTTGTGTTCGCGGTACTCAATGGAACGTTTCCCGAGTTTTGATGATTTCCAGGCGGCCACGTCCTGTATTGAGCCAGGCGCTATGACGACAACGCCCCGTTTTTCATTGTTTTGCCTGGTGGACGCCAGGTACCAGGGGCCCTGCTCAGGCAGACGGTCTGGTTGGAAAAAATTGTCGACATCTGTTTCCGGACATACGAAAAGATTGCTTTGCTCAAGTATTGGCAGGGGGTTTTCGGAAATTCCGAAAAGCATATAGGCAGAAGGAGTGTCGACAAGTTCGCGAAGGCGACGGGTAAATGTAGGGCGAAAGGCGCCATCCGGGACCAGTTCAAGGAGTTTGGCGGGATGAATCGTGCTCAGAATTTGGTCTGTTTCGATGACTTCGTCGTCATCAAGGATTAACCCGCATATTTTTCCTGCGGGAGTCAGTTGCACCTGTTTTGCGCCATTCCCGTAACGGACGTCTATCCTTGAATTTTCAAGAGCGGCTTCAAAAGCTCGTATTACGCTCAGACCACCACCGACGATGCCATGAACTGATTGGTAATAGGAGCCGGCGATTTTTGCATGGTCTGAAAAGGCGATTTCCTGCGGAGGTACGCCGTAAAGCAGGGCGTGTATGCCAAGAATTGATTTAAGGAGTCCGTCATTGGTCAATTCGTTGAGATAGGTTTTCAGCGTGACAGGACTTTCAAGAGTATCGACAGAAACTTTGTGCTCCAGATTCAGGAATGGTGACTGCTCGAAATTTTTGCGGACATCCGCAAGGTAAGTATGAATTGCTTTTGCTTCCCGAGGGAAATTTTCGCAAAGTCTGGCTCGAATCTGATCGTAACCGACAGGAATTTGGAATTCCATCTTATGGTTGGGATACCGCAATCTGTCGAAACAATGAGGATCGAAAGGGGCGCGCACAATGCCCTTGAGGCCAAGATATTTGAAATATACGTCCAGGATTTCACCTGGTGCAAAGCTTCCAGTATAATGCAGGCCAGTGTCGAAATAAACGCCTTGTCTAGAAAAACCACGCATCGTAGGAGATGCAGACTGAGATTTTTCTACCAAGGTGACTTTAAATCCTTGACGCGCAAGAAGCAGTGCTGCCGTCATGCCAGAAATGCCGGAGCCGATGATTACAAAATCTTGTCGCATTACGTGTAACGCAGGATGAGTGAAGAGTTGGTTCCTCCGAATCCCGCTGCGTTGCAGAGGACCATGCGGGGAGGGCGATGAATCGTTTCGGTGGCGATGTTGAGCTTTGATGTGGCTTCATCAGGCTCCTCAAAATTGATGTTCGGGGCTATGTAGCCATCCCTGGCCATGAGCGTTGAATAAACAACCTGTGATGCTCCGGACATCCAGAGTTCATGACCGGTCATGGATTTTGTCGACGTTGTCGTGGGGCGACAATCTTTAAAAACAGTAGCGATATTTTTCGCTTCGACACCATCTCCGGCAGGAGTGGAAGTCGCGTGCGCACAAATGTAATCGATGTCGCCAGGGGTAGCGCCCGCGGCTGTCAGTGCGCCATTCATGGACCGGGCCAACCCGTCGGCACTTGGAACAGAGAGGTTGCTGCCATCGGAGGAAAAGCCATAGCCGGCAAGCTCTCCAAGGATATTGGCGCCACGCGCGACAGCCATGTCCCAATTTTCCAGAAGAATGGCCGCAGCGCCTCCGCTGGGAACAAGTCCGTCGCGATTACGATCAAAGGGCCTGCTGGCGGATTCTGGCGCTGTGACGCGTGTGGAGAAAGCACCCAGGCCATCAAAACTGCAGATGGATTGCCAGTTGATCTCCTGCGCTCCGCCGCAAATCATTCGGTCTTGACGGCCAAGGGCGATCAGATCCGCGGCTTGGCCAATGGCATGGCCTGAACTGGAGCAGGCCGCGCTCAGAGTCCAACAAGCTCCCTTGGTTCCAAGGAGTGTGTTCAGGTTCATGGTAATGCAAGACGTCATGGATCTGAAGACAAGACCGCTTCCAATGAGAGCTGTTTCGCCACGTTTTTGGAGCAGTTCAACCTGCTCAAGCGCTGCGATACAGCTTGAATCGCAACCAAATATAATGCCGGTTTTCTCATTTTTGAGATCGACGGGATCCAGACCCGAAAGCCTAATTGCCTCCATCACCGCAGCATATGCCCAAACAGCAAAATCTGGCATGGTTTTTAGTTGTTTTCGATTAAGTAAATCTTTGGCGCTAAATCCTTTGATGGATCCGGTGATAGGTGAGGAGAAACCTAGTGCTGATCGTTCAGGATCTAAAGTGATTCCAGATTTTCCCAGATAAAGAGCATTGGAAACTGTTTCGTTATTATTTCCCAATGTGGAGATGATTCCAATCCCGGTAATTGCAACTTTATTCATTTTTATAAATTTAAAATCAAGGTTTTAAGTGTATATTCCGCCGTTAACGGAGATTACCTGTCCCGTTATGTAGGAAGAACCGGGAGAACAAAGAAAAGCAACAACTTCCGCGACCTCTTGAGCCGTTCCAATTCGGCCTAATGGAATTTTCTTGGATACTTCTTCAATTGGGAGTTCCTTAAGCATGTCAGTATCGATGAAGCCTGGGGAAACTGCATTGACGAGAATATTTCGTTTGGCAACTTCTACAGCAAGTGAGCGTGTTGCACCAATGAGTCCCGACTTGGCGGCAGAATAATTTACTTGCCCTGCAACTCCGGTTTCTCCAGATGTTGATGAAATATTTATTATTCGTCCTTTTCTTTTTCTGAGCATGAAGGGAAGTACTGTGCGTGTGATATTAAAAAATCCGGATAAATGTACGTTGATGACTTTGTTCCAGTCGTCTTCGTCCATCCATATAAGAAGAGAATCTTTTGTGATTCCAGCGTTGTTTACTATTGAAAATGGAGTGTCTTTCTCTAAAAGTGGCGTAAGCGTTTTCTGACATTCTTTAAAGTCACTAACATCAAATGGAACAAGTGTGCATTTCTTTCCTAATTCTTCAATTTGCCCTTGTATTCGACGAGCGTTTTCATGATCGCTTAGATAGTTAAGCCAAATGTCAAACCCTGCTTCGGCCAAACGGATAGCGACAGCTTCGCCAATTCCTTTGCTGGCGCCTGTGACAAGAGATATTCCTTGAGGATTCACGACTAGCCCTTTAAAAAATGAAAAAAGTTGCAGCTATTTATGCACAGCTAGAAATTCAAGTTCCTTTTCCGCGCTTTTTTGGTAGCTATGGAGAATGCTATCTATTGTTTCTTTCCATGCTGAGTCTGTTGCGGCCATCACTCGATTGGATGTCTGTGCCGAAATTGATTTAGTTTTGCTGTCAGTGTATGTGATGGTAATATTGGTATCAATTTCTGCTTCGATCCCTATGCTCCAAAAATCTATATCAAGCCACGACCAAAATTTATTAATTGTAACATCAATAAAAACTGTTTCTGGTGAATAGTTTGAATTAATATCGTAGATTTTGTATCCATGCTTGTTAAGTACATTTGTTAATGCATTTTTGATCAGGTTCTGAACGGAATTTGTTTCGTCTAGAAAAACATCTCCGAGGGCTTTTCCGTATCCATTTCTCTTTCTTCCAATGGCTCTGGATCGTAATTCTGAGCTATGCTTTGAAATCCCTCCTTGCCCTAATGACGGAATGTCTGGCGTGGGAGGTTTGTCCATGAACTCTCGAGCATCAGTAACTGACCTGATAATTGCGGCTCTATTAAGAGGCTTTGAAGAAATATTTTTATCTGGATCAATATTTAGTATACTTTTGTTTGTAGCGCAGGAAGAAAGGGTGAGAATAAGAAGTAAAACAAGAATGGTGTGAGATTTTTTTTAAATATTCCCATGTGTATATACGCTTTATCTTGTATTGGCTTGTTATCGAAGACATCGAAAAATATACAGAATGTTGAAAAAAATCAATATAGAAGAAGGATTGGTTAATTGTAATTATAACTATTATTTTTTCGTATTGTTAATGGAGTTTTCACGTATTTTTAATAGACTTTTTTCTAATTAATTTTTAATTAATTGTGATAATGTTTTAAACATTTATGTGTACATTTTGTTTTGTACTCTTAAAAAATAAGTACTTGTACACATGGGATAATTTAGAGAATAAAGATATAAGAATTTTTTTTTAAATCATTATTATATGGAGGAATTATGGTTCGCAATTTTGTTTTTATCTTGGTGTGTTCATGTCTACTTGCATCTGGGTGCGAATGGGCAGGAAGGTCTGTCGGCAAGGCGCAGGCCAAGATTGAAAGAAAGACTGATGCCGTCATAGATGGATACAATGAAGGCTACTCTTCAGAAAAAAATAAAAACAATATGAATAATTAGCTCCGCAGTGCATTCTTTTTTATCATAACTTCCAAATACAAGACATTTTCTTAAAGCAAGATATGGTAATTTTTGACATGAACAATTTATGTTTCTTTTATAAAAGTCAATTATTTTAAAGTGTATGACGATGCAGGAGACGAGTTCTTTTTTTGGGGATTGTCATACGTTTTTGGATTGCCAAGATAATTTGGGCTGAGTCACATTGAGCATATCGGCTTCACGGGCATAGGTAACGTCTTCAAACTGGCCTCGGGTACAGCTCGTGCCCGCCGCAGAAACAAAAAAAGCCCGGAAATCCGGGCTGTTTTTATTTGAATGGTGGGCCAACCAGGGGTCGAACTAGTGAATATTATTTTAAATTTTAGTATATTATAATCGATCAAAAATAAATACCCCTGATTAGTGCCCCACTTCCTTGAATCCGTCCCCCTGCGCAAATATTCGTTTGTGGGAAACGAGGACAGTAGGTCAAGGTTATCTCAATGGGTCGTCTCTCTGGGGCTTTCGGAGCTAAAGGCCATAAATTCGATTCTTGCATTGTGCACTCAAGAAATCAAGGGCTTGTCGGATATCCAACCGGTAAGCCCTTTTTCTTTTCCCGCACCATTTCCCGCGCGCAAATCCTCGCCCCGCAAGGTTTAGTGAGAATTCGCCTGCATGCCATTTTTTTTCGCACGCTTCCCCGCACCGCCGTTGGCCCTTTACTATGAGGATACACCGACTCCGCTCGTTTTGGCATGCCGACTCTCATTGCTTTGATCCTGCCAAGCGTTAAGATTATCCAAGGATTGAGGATTGTCCATTAGACGGACTCGGTACGTCAAAAGGTCGCCTGTGGTCTCCGTCGGAATTTTTGTATGTCTGTAAGCGCTCAGACATCCGTATCTTCCAAGACGTGCATGATCTGCGATAGTAGCAGGTGTCTTTTTTTTGCGCGGCTTGGGCTTGGAGAAAGGATTTGTAAATGTGCTGGGGTATGAGTGCCGGTCAAGGAAGGATGTCTCAAGTTTAACGTGACCTGTTTTCGAAATAGAAGGCACGTTTATTGGTATTTTATAAAAAAAAATGATACGATTAATATTTGTAAATATAAAATCAGTATTATTACTTTTATAAATTTTTGAATTACAATTGAAAAATTCTATGTATTATTTTTTTTGTATTACCTTGTACTTGATGCATCCGAAAGGATTTATTGTTATGATATTAGTCATTGGGCAAAAAATATTGCCTATTGCATTTGTGTCAATTGATTGATTATCGTTATATAAGGTTCCAAGTGAGATATGTGTTAGTTGAAATAAAACTCCATTTGTCGTAATGCATTGTACATCAATTGTTTCTATTTTAGAGAAAAATTCTAAAATGAATGGAGTGTGTATGAGTTCAACATCGAAAATTCCGAATATATTATTCAATTCATGTTCTGAATTTATATTTTGAAAACCTACTGATTTAGCCCATTCTATTGTCTTAAATAGATTCATTTCTGTAAACATTCCAAATGAGCATTTCATGTTTATTCCTTCCTATGCTTTGTGAAATCAAAAATGATTCATTTTAAGTCGAGTGTTGGATTTATTTTTCCAAGTCTGCAAGAAATATGAAAATGAGTTTTTTTGGGGGGGGTAATGTCAATCCGCAGATTGCCGACAGTCAGGTGCCCGTGAAGTTCGACAGCTATCGCATCAAAGTCGGTAAGTCCATACTGAGACAATCCAAATCATGTGCTCACGGATTATAACAGCGCTTAATAATTTGCTTTGTTATCTGCTTCGGTGCTTTGAGAAGTCAGCAGAATTTTGGGCGTGCGAACTGAAGGGCTGTCAGGGAGGTTTGTTAAGCAGTGCTTTTGCCTAAGTGTTGAGAAGGAAATGCAAGGGGTGGCGCAGACTTGAGGCTTCAATCCTCTCCTGCAGTAACTTCTGTCAGCAGGCCTCGCTTGACAAGAGCCGCTTTCACTTCCGGGCACGGCGTGTATCTTCCCTTCAGGTACAGGTCGAAGAGCAGGTCGCCTGCGGTTTTGTCTCCTGTCACGGCATTGCGTTCCAGTGTGTTCAGTTGAACGTCATTATGATCGCATGGCGTGGACGTTGGTTCAGTTGTAGTCATCTCCTCTTCCTGGTTTTCCAGGTTTTGGCCGGTCTCATGCCCCTCCCTGGTCTGATGGCACGGCACTGTGATTCCTCCCAACTTGGCCCAGTATTCGGCGCGCTCCATATCCTTGGGCACTCCATCGCTCCCCCTTGCGTACACGCTATAGAGGGCTGCAATGGCCGTCTTGTCTCCATTTCGGGCTGCGTATTCGAGCGTCGTCAGTCCATGTTCCTTGTCGAGTATACCACCGAGGACGAGGAGCATGCCGCAGGAAAACTGTCCTCCAGACGTGCCGGTACACGCTTTTGCAAGTGATTTAGCAGGTGGAATCTGGACCCCAACCTGTTGGAGTCCATTTTTTTCCGCAAAAGCCCCTACAGGAAAAGTCAGGATGAGCAGAAGCAGCAGGATGTTTCTTAAGATCGTCATGAAATTTCCCCTTGGTCTGGGCATACTGGAATGTGCTTTTTACGGAAAAGGATTCGAAGTCCAAGATAACCGGTTGGGAAGCTCGCGGCTTGATACATGGTCACGCCAGATGCGTTCACGGCGCCAGTTTCAGGTGGATGTTGGTCTGGCCGCGCAGGCTCCAGCAGTCGGTTTGGGGGTTGTAGTTACCGCCCAAGACAATAACGCTCCCAGTGTTCGCGTTGCCGTCGTCGATCATTTTGTCCAGGGCACAGCAGACACGCTTGTCCGCTTGGGTTCCACCCGGTAGATCCAACCAGTTTAGATTCTTACCCAGCATTCCACTTGAACTCATGAACACAGTCCTAGGTTGACCATATAACGACTCCCGGTCCGAGGACTCGAGGATACCGGTCACGTCGATGAGAAGATGCCAGAACGCTCCAAGTTCCTTTCCACTCAGATATCCATTTTTCGGTTCCGTGCATGCCGCAGGGCTTGCCGGGGTCGCGTCAGGGCAGCCGTCTCCCGGAAAAGCTCCATAGCGGTCATAATAGGTGTTGCTGGCTCCGATGATTTTTGAATACTGGGCGGCAAGGCTCTTGACCCGGCCCTGGTCGATGAGTTCGCGACCCTTGAAGACCATGCCGAGGATGAGGCCGATGACCACGAGCACGACGGCCAGTTCGATGAGGGTGAATCCGGTCGCTTGAGTCTTGCAGAAACGGTTTTCGGGCATGGTGCAGGGTTTCATGAGCTCCTCGGCGGGCTGGGCGCCCCGGACTGAACCCGGGGCGCCCAAAGTGTTTGAATGGAGTTAGGGCAGAACCTTGAGCAGCACGCTGGCTGTGCCTTCCTTGCTCCAGCAGTCCGCTCCAGCTTGGTAGCCATCGTTATCAGTGGACTGGGCGGCACCGCCAAAGGTATCCTCAGGACTATCTTCGCCGGCACGGATGATACCGGTGTCGGGATTGCCATCGTCGGCCACACGGTCCAGATCGCAGACCAGGCGCAAGTCAGCGGCCTCAACGTAGACCCAGGTCGCGTTGGAGTTGCCACCGACTCTCCATTCGTCACCGAGGGCGCTCTTGGTATCGGCGGTGGTCAGGATGCCCGAATTTTTGAGAAGGGTGAAGAAGGCGGCAATTTCATTGGCGTCTGAGACGATACCGTCGTACGCTCCAACACCTTTGCCAAGGCAAGCCTGGGGAGTTGTGTCAGCAGCTCCACACCCATCACCAGGATATACCCCATAACGGTCCAGATAGATGTTCGTGCCGGCGACAACCTTGTTGTAGGCGGCGTTGGCGCTCTTGACCTTGGCGCTGGCGATGAGCTCGCGGCCCTTGAAGACCATGCCGAGGATGAGGCCGATGATCACCAGCACGATGGCCATTTCGATGAGGGTAAAACCCTGCTGTCCTTTCTTTTGCATTCAGATTCTCCTTTTTTGTTATTGGTTGGTCGATAATGTTTGAGTTCTTCCGGCACGTGCGCGGCTTTCGCTGCGCTGGCCGTGCCTGCGGTTCCCGAGGTGCAGTTCGAGAAAAAATGTCCGACCGACCTGTGTTACCATGTTGAACTTGGGGCCGTTTCTCCCTGCGCGTCATGCGCGGCCAAGCGTTGACGCCTGCGGAAGAGCGGGGTCCGGTGCCTCTTTAAGTCGCGAATCACGATGGGGTCGATGCATTCATTTCTGGTCGCCTTTTCACCTCCTCTGGGATGATTTTTCCCAGATCACGTATTTTCTGATCTTGCGGAAAGTCTTCCTGCAGGCGCTTCCAGGTTTGACGGGCAGCCTCGTTTTTCTGCTGCCCGAGCAGCGCCAGCACCAGGTTGACACGGACCGTAGCGTCGGCCCGGTGATCCCGGGTCAGGTTGACGAACATTTTTTCGGCTTCGGCATGGTCACCGCGTTTCAGGGCCACAGTCCCTGCCCATTTCCGGTACAGGACACTGTCCTGCCCAGCCTCGCGCAAAAGTTTCTCCAGGAGGGGGCTCATGGCCTGCAGGTCGTCCCGAATCCAGGCCGAAGCCAGTTGCCGATCAAGCTCCATGACTACACGGTTGCGGCGCGCCCTGCGCTGAAAGAGCTCCTCCAGTTCCTTTGATGGCTGGAGCTGCTGGGCGGTATCCGGCTCCGGGGCGGGCAGCGTTTTTTGCACCGGGGGAGCTTCGTCGCGCGCGTCCAGGGACGCCGTCAGCGTCTCCAGTTTTGCGAGGGGCGTGGGCAGCGATTCCTCTTCCCAAGGGATGATCTCCACAGTGCCGGGTCCCTCAATTACTCGCGCAGTCTGCTCAATAGGCAGCCAGAGCCGGACCTCCTTCTGGGCCCAGACCACCAGGCCGTAGCCCGTCATGCAGAACACGGACAGAATCAGGAGCAAGAAGACCACCCGTTTGGACATATCGCGCCCCTGGGAGCGTCGCTGCTGCATGGCCGGGCGGAAAGCCTCTCCTGTCGCCCCGCCGGCAGTGGCCTGCTGCAGGCTCTGGTAGATGAGACTCACCCAACCACCCTGATATGCATGACAACGACCAGTTCGCGGACCTGCTCCGCATCCTCCCGATTGTTGAAGGCCCATCCCAGCCCGGGAATGTCGGCCAGTCCGGGCACGGCGCTGTCGGTTTTGCGGGCATCCTTGTAGATCAGACCGCCGAGAATGACCGTGTCCCCGGAGTGGGCGCGCACACTGGTGTTGATGTTGCGCACGTCGACCACGGGCAGAGTGACGCCAGAGCCGTCGACAAAGGTCATCCCCTGGCTGAGGTCGACCTTGCTCGTGATGGGGAAGACCTGCAGATCGATGCTGCCGTCGTTGGTGATGAAGGGGATGACGCCGAGCATGACGCCCTCGAAGGCCGAAGCCGTGGTCGTGCTGATGTTGACGACGTCGCTGTCCGTGTTGGTCTCCCGGGTGATCTCCTTGACGTAGTTCTTGGTTGTCCCCGATGTGACCAGCGCCGGCATGCCATGCCGGGTGCGCACATGCGGGTTGGAGACGACCCGCACTCCGCCGAAGGTCTGCAAAGCGTTGACCGTGGCCTGGAAGATGGTGTCCACGGTGTTGCTGACCGTCGTCAGCGTCGGGTCACCAAGGACGATGGCACTCAGCGCCGAGCCGGTGTTGCCTCGCGTGCCGAGACCCGTATCGGCGTTGGCACCGAGTCCGTAAGCATAACCCCGTCCGTCGTGGACGCGCTTCTGGACGAAGTTCCAGTCGATCCCGAGATCGAAACCGTCGCTCAGGGCCACTTCCAGGATCTGCGCGTCAATGATGACCTGGCGGCTGAGTTTTTCCCTCAATTGCGTGATCATGGCAGAGATGGTGCTCATGCGCCTGGGAGTGGTCTGTACGTATATGCTGCCGGACATGGGGTTCAGCGTGCTCGCGCCCTGCCGGCCATCGGCGCCACCGAGGATGGATTCGATGTTCTTCTGCAGGCCCGCATAGAGCGACCCGTCTTCCATCGTGAACGACTGGGAGGAGGAGAGCTGAAAGGTGCCGCTAAGGTTGTTGCCTGATCCTTCCCCGTCGGAGCTTCCGAAGATGTTTCCGCCGGACTGGGAGATAACCTGGGATTTGGCGTTCATGAACTCAAGGTTGAACGTCCTCTCCTCGAAGCGCTCCACTGTCAGCACGTTGTCCCGCACGCTCCAGTGCACGTCGTAGGCACCGAGCAGGGACCTGACCACATCCGAGGACAGGGCGTCCTGAAAGCTGATGGTGACGCGGTTGTCCAAGGAGATTTCCGGGTCGATGACCAGGTCGAGGCCGGCGTTTCGGACCACCACGAAGAGGACATCGTTGAGTGGTTCATTGCGCACGGAGATGGAGATGCGCGTCTCATCCAGGGGGTTGTAGCGGGGCAATTCGGGCACAAGGACTGGACGATCCTGTACGGTGGAGGATTCAAATTCCCGGATGCCTTCATCGCGTGT
Source organism: Desulfomicrobium apsheronum (assembly GCF_900114115.1). Classification (NCBI taxonomy): domain Bacteria; kingdom Pseudomonadati; phylum Thermodesulfobacteriota; class Desulfovibrionia; order Desulfovibrionales; family Desulfomicrobiaceae; genus Desulfomicrobium; species Desulfomicrobium apsheronum. The sequence goes on from NZ_FORX01000011.1 coordinate 49,894, forward strand.
GTGCAGGAGGTCGCGCTGCTCCTGCGCCATGGCCTGTCGGAGTGCCTCGTAGTTTTTGGGGCCGTCCAGGCGTGAACGGTCTTGATTGGGTGCGCAGGAGCAGAGCATTATCAGCAACGCTGTCGCCAAGAAAACTCCTGCATTTTTGCGATTCAATGTATGCAAAATTGTGCTGTATTGAGATGAATTCATTTTATGATATTATTTGTAATAAAAATATTTATTTACTTTTATTTTTATCATTATTATTTTTTTCAAAAATGTAATTGATTTCTTGTTGATAAGAGTAGTCATTTTTTATTCCTCGATAAAATGATTATTTTTATTTTGATATAAAGAAAAGAAAATCAGATACGTAAAAAATGCGTATTTTTGTGTATATAGCTATTTCTGTACGGGTAAAATTCGTAGATTCTGATTCGGTGATGTTTTTCACAAAGGAATTCTTGGGGCGATGTTACTTTGCTGAAAGGTTGCAAAATGGTTCTGAAGCGCGGGTTTCCGAAAGTGTTCGCGCTTCAAGATGAACTGGTCGGGGTCAGTTCGTCGGATTCGGGCTTGCGAATTGACGCAGGAGTTGCATGACCTGCCCGGGTTTCACTTCCAGACTATCCAGGTCCGGGTCGAGAGTCGCACCGGCAGCTCGCTTATCCGCGCTGGCCTTTGGCCCCCCTTGGGAGGGTTTCTCGAGTCGGACCTCCAGGGGCGGCGTCCAGACCACGAGCTCCGCCTTGTCGGGTGTCAGCAGGATAACTCCATGGGCCGTTATGTCCTGGACGATGCGACCATCGGGGAGAACTTCGCCCTTGCGCACGACGCGTCCATCGATCATGGCCACGGGGGTCTGGGTGTTGTGTAGAATCATGCCCAGTCTGGTCTGGTCCCGCTGGCCTCCGCGTGTGCCCAGCAGCGTCGGATCGACCTGCCTGACAGCGGGTTTTGAAGCCTTGCCATTCGTCCAACTGGCGGCATCGAGTAGACTGGTCATAGCCTCCGGTTCCGGCAGGCTGGCGGGTTGGATGTCCTGAATCTGGGGGCGCAGGGCCCTGCCCTGATTCACCGTGTCCACGACCGACCAGGCCGCAACCACCGTGAGTGCGCAACAGACAAGAGCAAAGAGCGCCAGACGTCCTGTCAGCGAGAAGAGGTGTGGGTGCATGTCATTGTGCCGCAGTGTGTTTAAGGGTCAGGGTGAAGTAGTTTGTGTCCATATCAAGCTGAAGTTCCTGACGAACGATTTGAAAGCCAGATTGGTTCAGGCGTGACAGAAATTCGGAATACAGGGACCTGGCCTGATTGAGGCCTGCGTCAACGGTGCCCTCCAGGCCGATCATGGCTGTTTTGCCTTCATAATTGATTTCAATGGACTGGATGGTGCATGATTGCGGCCGCATCTGGCTGATCAGGTTCCACAAGTCCGCAAGTGGTGTTGCGGAGCGGGCGTTTTTGAGTGTTTGCGCCATCGACACACCCCGTTCGATGGTTTCGCGATCCTCATCGGAGAGCGTGTTTGCAGCGCCAAGTTCAGTCTGCACGGACTCCAGTTCGGCCTTTTCGAGCACCAGGCCCTGAAGCCTGGCTTCCATACGGTCGGCTAGGCCGTGTCCCCACCATCCGGCAGCGCCGGTCATCAGGGCGAGCGCCAGGGACGTAGCCCAGATCCATTTTTCCAGTGGCTGAAGCCGTGCTGCCAGGCGATCGGGGAGCGCCGTCAGCGAGGTTTTGCCGCTTGCCCGTCCGACCAGGCCTGGAAGGGCCGAATACCAGGTGGTCTCGCCGCATTGCAGCGCCGTGACCGGCATGAATTCAAAGGATTCTGCAGCGGCGGGAGGAAGCAGAGGCCGCCTGCTCCAACCTTCTATCCAGATGTTGCGTTGTATCTCAAAACCGCCATCGCGGGCGGCCTGTTTCATGTCGGCCATTACCGCGTCGACACTGATCTGGAAATCGTCCCCATGGTCCTCGCTCAAGGTGTAGCGTCTGGACCACAGCAGCCCGCCATTACGCCCGCACAGCAGTACAAGGCTTTTTGGAAGATGCAGGGTCAGGGTCGTTGTGGTGTCCTTGGGCTGGCAGTACAGCAGTCCGAAGAGAAGAGTCACGGTGTCGTGCAGCAGAAATCCGCGCGCAGAGCCCGTAAACTGGGTCTTCAACCGATTGAGATGCTGTGAAGGCATGAGCTGGTAAGTCAGCATGACCTGCCCGGGGGCGATGGCCTTGCGGACGAGCGGGTGCAGTTCCATGTCCTGGGTCAATTCTCCGTTGCGCAGCAACGTGCGTTTGGCCAGAACATGAGCGTATTTCGGGGAAGCGGATTCGACGAGGACGTTTCCGGGCCCCGGAGCTGTGAAGAAATCCACTACCAGAGTGTGCCAGTGCGACAGAACTTCGTCGGGGGACATGAGCCGGGCGCGGTTCGAGGACAGCTCGAACCTGCCTTCGCTGCACTCGAGGACAAAGGGGGAATAGCGGGGGGCTTCGTGCATGACCGGGATCCAGGCTTCCTCACGACGCTCGGAATCACTGACCGTCGTGTGCAGCGCGGAATCAAGGGTCCATTCATCCTGAACCTGCCCTTCGTCTGTGGGAAATGTCAGGGTGGTGTCCGCATATGGTGCGGCCATTTCGTTAGCGCCACTGTCTGTCTGGTTTTTGTCATCCGGTGCTTCGGTTGTGGCTTCAAGAACGAATTTTTCTGCGGTCATAGATGGTCTCATCAGCGCTGATTGCGATTCGGGGTGAGAAAGTGTCCCTGAAAATTGAGGTGATAGCGCTCCGTGTCAGCGGCGAGGGGCTGCTTTTCGGTATTTTCTCCATCAAGTGACGAGGGCCGGGGAACGTCGGCGCGGGCTACCCGCATGGAAAGGGGCTGAAACCAGTATTCCCCTGGTCTCGGCAGGGCATTGGACGCGATCAGAAGAGATTGGGCGACTTCTTCCCACGGCAGGTCCCGGGAGATGAACACCGGATAGGAATGCCAGCCCTCTGGTTCCAGCCTCACTCGTCGGCAGAGGCTTGCTATGTCGCGCCACATCTGGATTTGCGGAGCCTCCTGCCGCAGCCTGGCGATGCTTTGTTCCAGCGTGTCCAGTTCCTTGAGCACGACGGCGGTGCGGGCATGCGAGTGAGCGATGCGTCCGATGGCCTGGGCCAGAGCTATCGAGCCGACGGCCAGGGCCGAGAGGGTGAGAATTGTCATGGTCCAGCGCTGTCTGTTTGTCATTTTTTAGTTACCTATGGCTGTCATGAGGTCGTAGACGGGCATCAGCAGTCCGATCATGATGATGGCAAAGAGGCCGCCGAGTACCATCATGATCAGTGGTTCCAGGGTCTTGGAGAGCACTTGGACGAGGCCGTTGAGCTTTTCGCGGTACAGGTCGGCGACATAGGTCGCCTGGCTGTCCAGACGGCCGGTCATCTCGCCGACGGAGAGCATCCTGATGGCGAAGGGGTCGAGGGCTTGGTGCTGTTTCAGGGCCTCGGAGAGCAGGTTGCCGGCCTGGAGCGAGTTTTGCGCCCCGAGCAGGCGTTTTTTATAGATTTCGTTGCCCGTCGCCTCTGTGATCATGGTCATGGCGCGCAGGACACTGATGCTCGTGCCGAGCATGATGCCTAGATATTCAGTCGCCCTGGCCACCAGGGAGGTGTGTACAATGCGGGATATGACAGGCGCGCGCAGGCTGAGGTAGCTCAGTGCGTAGCGCACCGCGTATACCTTGCGGCGCAGGATCGAGAGAAGGATGACGAGGCCCGTGGCGAGGATGGCGACGATGCCGAACCATTCCTGGAACCAGTCGGACGCGGCGATGAGCATCCGGGTCGGCAGGGGGAGTTCGACGCCCAGGTCCTTGAACAGGCTTACCAGCTGCGGCACGACATACCAGAGCCAGAAGACGACCGCCCCGAGGACAACCACGAGCAGGATGGCCGGATACGTCATGGCGCGTTTCGTGGCGCTCACGATCTCGTGCAGATGCAGGAGATGGTCCCCGCATTTCTTGAGCATCTGGTCGAGCCTGCCGGCCTCTTCGCCAATGGCGACCATGTGCTGCACCACGAAAGGAGCCAGTCGCGGGTGCTTGATAAGCGCCTCGGAGAATGTCTGGCCCGCCTGAATATCGGCGCGGATGCAGCGCAGCGCGGCCTTGAGGTGCCTGTTGGCGGCATATTCCTGGATTTTGTCCAGCCCATCCAGAACGGTTACGCCCGCACCCAGGAGCATGCCCAGGTTGTGATAGAATTCGGCCAGTTCCAGTCTGGAGAAGGACCCAAGGCCGACCCCGAAGAACTGCGCCAGCATGTTGACTGGTCCTGGCAGCGGTCTGACTTCGAGGGCGATGCCGCCGTCATGCTCGACATAACGCACTGCCGCCGTGAGGTCGGCGATGGGCAGTTCTATGACGCCGGAGACGATCTTTCCGGTCTCCGAGATGAGCTTGTAGCGAAAGAGATGCATTGCCCGACTTCCCTTCAGCCCGACGTCGCCGAGGAATAGCGCGAGGCGCCCAGAACACGCTGTAACTCTTCGACGCTTGTCTCTCCGCTTGCCACCTTGTTTACGCCGATGTCGAACATGGTCGTGAATCCCTGCTTCAGGGCCAGTTCTTCGAGCTGGTACAAGGCCGCATCCTGTTCGATCAGGACCCGCATCTCGTGGGTGATGGTCAGAATTTCATAAAGAAGGGTGCGGCCGCGATATCCTGTTCCGCCGCATGCCGAGCAGCCCTTGGCCCTGTAAAGGGTCCGAATCCGTTTGCCCAGGTAGGCCAGGTCACTGGCCGCCGGCTCGTATTCTTCCATGCAGTTCCTGCACAGGGAGCGGGCCAGGCGCTGGCTGACGACGCTGACCAGCGATTCGGCGATGGACAGGTTGTCCAGTTCGAGTCCTTTGAGTCGCGGGATGGATCCCAGGGCCGTGTTGCTGTGCAGGGTGGAGAGCACCATGTGACCTGTGGTGGCAGCGGTGATGGCAGTCTCGGCGGTCAGTTTGTCGCGCATTTCGCCGATGAGGATGATGTCGGGGTCATGCCGCAGAAAATATCGCATCGCATTGGCGAAGTCGTATCCTGCCTCTTCGTTGACCTGCGTCTGCCTGGCCAGGGGCACGACATGTTCGATGGGGTTTTCGACCGTCAGCACGTTTTTTCCCAGCAGATCCAGCGAAGAGAGTCCGGCGACCAGGGTCGTCGATTTGCCCGAGCCTGTCGGCCCAGTCAGCAGGATGATGCCAAAAGGTTCGCGAAAGGCCGAGGCGAGTCGCTCCAGGTCTTCGGGCAGAAAACCGAGAGCCTTGAGGCTCAGGCTGCCGCGCTCCATGTGCAGCAGGCGCAGGACAATGTTTTCGCCGTACGGCGTCACCAGCGAGGAGGCGCGGATGTTTATCGTGCGGTGCAGCAGCGTCACGCTCCAGCGTCCGTCCTGCGGCAGGCGCTGCTCTGAGATGTCCATGCCGGCCGTGAGCTTGATGGTGGTCAAGGCGCGTTTGAGCGTCGGCGGAAAGAAGCGCACGCTGCGCAGGACCCCGTCCACGCGGAATGCGACATTGATGCCGTGCTCCATGGGGCGGATATGGATGTCCGAGGCGCGCTCCCGAATGGCGAGCAGAAGAAGGTACTCCACAAAGCGATCGGGCCGGGTGGTCAGGGTGGTATCGTCGGCCAGGATTCGCGCTTCACGGTCAAGCATGACTTCCACGGGATTTTCCAGGAAGAAGAAGTATTCGTAAATAGCCGAAACTATTTTTGTTTCTTCGGTCAGCACGAACTTTGGCCGTTTTCCCGTAAAGCGCAGACAGGCCTGTTCCATGGCCGTATCGGGCAGGCTTGAAGTGGCCATGGTCACGAATTGTGCATCATCGCCCAAGGGGAAGATGCGCAGGTTGAGGCATGTGCCGCGGTTGAAGCGGGCGAGCAGGGTCTGGTCCGGAGTTTCCTTTTCAAGATCGATGTGTGGGAGGCCGAGCTGGACGCTTAAGGCCCTGGTGATGTCGAATTCGGAGACGATGCCAATGCCGCTGAGCACCTGCCCGAGTTTCTGACCCGTGACGTTCTGCTCTTGCAGGGAGTATTCGATATGCCTGTCGGAGATGAGACCTTTATCTTTGAGCAGATCTCCGATGCGAATGGATTGAGTCATGATTTTGGGGTGTTGGATTGACGAAAATGGCGGAGCCAGAAGACCGTGCCCGGATCCAGGGCGCCGGTGGCGGGCAATCCTACGGAGCGCTGAAACTGACTGCAGGCATACCAGGTGGCGCTGTTGAGCTGCCCGTTGGCGGGTTTGGAAAGAAATCCCAAAGCCTTCAATCGGCTCTGGGCCTCTTCTACCAGGCGCCCAGACTCGCCGGGCGCCGGGGTTTCAACCGGATACTCCGAATGCCAGATAATCAGCCACTCTGGCGGCGTCTGCGAAAGTTTCTGCCACGGCAGGGCCCTCCAGGAGGGTGAAGACTCATTTGTGTCCGGCAGCGTATCGAGAAGGGCCACGGCGAGGCCCGGGGGCAGGTTTTGTCTCAAGGCCGTGATCTTTTTTTCGGCGATGGCCATCTTGACCCAGGGTGTCAGTGATTGGGCTTGCGGCTTGCCAAGAAAACCTTCCAGTTCAACGAGAGCGGAGGTCACGTCTGTGCGGTAAATGTTTTCTTCACCGCTTGGGGCCGCTTCGACATCCCGAATCACGTTCTGTCGGAACATCCCCGCCGGGACAATCTGTTCCATGGGTCTGCCCGTGAAGCTGAAGACGCTCAGGCCCAGAAGCGTCAGCATGACCAGGCCCGCGATGAGGGGCAGCGGTGACCGCGCGGGGTGTATGACTCCGCTCATTTCTGAGATGCCGTTCAGTTCACGGATGGCCAGGTGCATGATGCGTGGGGATATGGCCTGCCTGTTGTAGGCAAGGCAGCCGTAAAGCGCTCTCTCCATGATCAGCTTGGCCAGGCGCACGTTGCCGCGCGTGGCCCGCCAGAGCATCCAGGCGGCAAGGCCTGTCAGGCGTATCTGAGACCCGGCCTGGCTGAGCTTGAAGTTTACGTAGCCGATCAGTTCGGAGTGAGTGAACTGTGGCAGGATCTCATAAATGGCGATGCGACTCTTGAGTTGACGCATATCGTGCTGTCTGAGCCGATGGTCGAGTTCGGGCTGTGCAAAGAGGATGACTTGGACAAGCTTTTGGCCTTCGAATTCGAAATTACCGAGCATGCGTAGCGCTTCCAGGGAGTCGTCGCTCAGATTATGTGCCTCGTCCACGGCGATGACTGCAGTCTGGCCCGCCGCGTGAGTTTTCAGGAAGAAGTCATGAAGAATCTTTTGGTAATCCAGAAGCGTGAAGTGCCGTTCGCATGGCAGTCCGAAGTCGCTCGAAATTGCCCGGAACAATTCTTCCTTGGTGAACATCGTGTTGAAGATCCAGGCGAAAACGGTGTGCCGTTGTTCAAGGATGCTGAAAAGTTGCAAGGAGAGGGAAGTCTTGCCCACGCCGACCTCGCCAATAAGGACCATGAACCCTTTTCGCGTCATGACTCCATGTTCGAATTCGTCCAGAATGACGCGTGTCGCCTGAGTTTGGTAGAAACCGCTCCGGCTGGTAGCCATGGAGAACGGATTTTCCGTGATGTTGAGTTGAGAGAATGTTGTGTCATTCATAACGTGTCTTGTGCGGAGTTGGATTTTTTATTCCATGATGAGTAGTGGTTGTGGCTGAATGCGTCGCAGTTGCACATTTTACGTCGTTGGAAATATTTTAATCATAGACCTGTGTGGCCGTGGGGCAAAGCTGATTGAATACGTAAAGAATGCGTATGTTTGTGGGATTCCGTTCACGGATTATGTGCGGGCCTTTTCGGGGGCGGTCTCAAATTCAGCCTGGCCTGATCGTCGGTTACAGTGAAGGGGTAACTCCTTTGTTCTGGTCATGGCCCAACCCGGGCAATCACAAGGGTCGTGATGTCTATCTCTTTTCCGGCGGCGATGCTGTGATAGTACCATTTTTCGTCGATCATCGAATACCACAGGCTCCAGTTCAGGCTGGCATTGAGTACGTATGCAGTGCCGTCCGTCCCGGTCACGAGGAAGGTGTATCCATCAGCGGGCGTTACTTTTGTCCGGTTTCCGGCCGTGGCGTAGTATACGCCGTCATAGGCGGTCCCCCACTCAGCAGGGTCCAGCCCTATATCGGTAAAGGCGTAGTCTCCCCAGCTCCTGGGGTAGTAGCCTTTTTCGTCATGGAACTTCCGGACCAGGGCAATCATCGCCGTGGATATTTCGGCAAAGGTAGATCCGAGGCTGGTGAGAGGCGGGTCGTCCCCCGATCCGGGATGGCCTGAGAGGAGCCCATTGACAAAATCGAGGGTGGCGTAATCAATGATGTCGTCGAATGTATCGGGCGCGCCTCGTTTCTCGCGCAGGTGCCCCATGGCGATTGTATCGCCGAGATAATCGTTGCCCAGATCCGGGGCCCGGTTCTTGCCGAGGCTCGCCACCCAGAACGCGACCTTCAGATCTCGGCCCTGGTCGGGCAGCCTGAGGGTCAGCGGCGCATCGCTCTGTTTGTGGTACACAATGGGCCCGGCCAGGCGATCCAGGCGCTGGGCCATGGAATTTTCGAAGTGGTCCGCCTCTGGAAGCCGTCCGTGTGCAATCAGGTAGCCAAGGATCTCGTTTCTGGCATTGCGGACCGCCCGTTTCTCCTCGACCAGAAAGTCTTTTTTCTGGCTGGCGATGTAGCGCGGGGCGATGGTCATGATGAGCAGACTGACGATGACCAGGAGCATGGACAGTTCCACCAGCGAGAATCCGCTGCAGTCCTTGCGTTTGACCTTGCGCATGTGTCGTTTACCTGCAGGCATGGTACTTGAGCTGGTCGAGGCTCATGAATTCGACGAGGTCGTCTCCGCGTTCCGAGAGCTTGATTTCTGCGCCGATTTCGTACACTGCGTCCGCCCTGCGATTTGGACCTGGCGAGGCGATAAGGAAAACCGCTTTGGCAGACTGCCCGATTTCCAGGGTCATGTCGAAACCGCCCGCATTTTGAGAGCAGATGTCCGCGTCCATGGCGAGATACGTATACGGGCTCCCCCAGGTGTCCTGTTCGGGCAACCCGGCCTCGTCGAGGCTGGCGGGAAGCCGCCCGCGTTCACGCGCAATGTCGACGAGGGCGTGGCGCAGAGAGATAAGGGCGTCCTTGTTTTCATGCAGCTTTTCGTGACGTACGCTGTCCACCAGGGGTGGGACGAGCAGTGTGACGATGAGTCCCAGGATGACCAGTGCAATGGCCGATTCGATCAGGGTGAAGCCGTTTTTTTTCATGGCGCTGTGTTGACGAAGCGGAACCGTGCGTCGTTGACGATCACTTCCTGGGCGGGATGGCCCGTCCCTTGCGTCCATCCGAACATGACGCTGTCGAAGCGATCGTGCCATTGCCTTGGAAACTGTACGGCATCCGCCGCGTATCTCGCGGCGTTCACGGGCGTGCCGGTCAGGGACTTGCCGAGGTCCTCGCAGTCCGTGCAGTCGAACCACGCATGCACCGTATAGTCGCCATCGCCGTCCGCGCGGTCGGCGCGGGTGATCTCGACGCGGACAGGGTAGATGCGCGTGCCCCTGAATTCGAGTTTCTCGTTCAGAAGGTCGTAGTCCGGGACATCCGGGTCCGGTGGGTTCGGCTCCAGCTTGTGCTTGCAGTCGTCCTGTCCGCGCACCAGATCCGTTTTGCCTTCGTTGCTGCCCCAGTACAGGATGCCAAGGTGGTGGCAGCCGTAGCTGTTGCATTCGCCAGTGGGGTCGTTGTTGTCCTTGGTCGACGAGAAGTCGATCTCAACCCCGATCTTGGGCGGCAGGACAAACGGGGCGACACCGTCGTCAAACCCCTTGTTCCGAAAGGACGTCGACGCATAGCCGATGGCCGGGCCGTATCCTCCGCACGAATCGGGCGAGTTGCTATGGGCGCTGATGAGGGAAAATGTGAATCCGTCATCCACGGTGTTGCTGATGTTCGCTACCGAGAATTCGAAATAGGCCCTGAATTCCCCGCCAAAGGAGCAGTTCCCGTCGACACAGACGCCGTCATCTGTGGTTCCGGTGTACCATATGCAGCCGTAGCTTTGCAGGTCGGGATGACGACGTGGGACGCCCAGGGTGATCGTCTTGGCGTCCTCGTCGACGCTGGCTCCGATTTCAGGTTCGCTGGAGACGACAGAGTAATCCCCCGGGGCGGTGAAATCTTCCATTGTGATTTCAGTGCCGGCATTGTCATCGACGTGGCGCAGGGGCGTACACATGAGGGTCTTCAGATGCTGCAGAGTCACGTAATGCACGAGATCGTCGCCCTTGGCTGTTGCATTCGTCGTCATGCCAGGAAGAACTTCGGCCCGGTTATCTTGGCCGGAACTGGCGATGACGAAGGCGATGTCTTCAAGTTGTTGTTCTTCGGAGGTCGTGAAGGTGTTGGCTGTGGAATTCGCGGTGCAGATGTCGTGTTCGGAGTCTGTCACGAGGTTTGCGGCGGGGGCGTAGGCAATGGGTTGTTTCCAAGGGTCGACGGGTTTTCCCAGGGTGTCGAGATCAGGAGGAATTTGATGTTTGTTGGCCATGGCGTAGCCGATGATTTCATCGCGCACGGCCGAAAGTGTCGCCCTGGCCTCGGACATTCTGTCGCGCTGCGAGGTGGCCAGCAGGCCAGGCAGGAGAAGCGTCGCCATGAGCCCGATGATGGCCAGGACGATGGCCATTTCAATGAGGGTGAACCCGGGGTGCCGTTTCATGGACCCACCGCGTGTCTGATTGCCGTCGAGAGTTCATATGCCTTGACCACAAGGACCATGTCGTCGCGGTTGTCTGAAAAGTCCGGCGGGGAAGGCTGCGAGCCTGATGCGAGTATTTCGGCCCATGGCCCGGTGTCGAGCTTGTCATAGGTCGCGTTGGCTGCCTTCCCGTCCTTGCCGAGGCTTATCAGCGCGAATGCCACGCCGCCCTGCTCGCCGCCCTCGGCATCAGGGAGGATGATCTTTGAGTCGTTGTGGATGCTGGCGGCAGTCTGGCCGCGCGCTTCATCACTGACGACGGCGTCTCGCTCGCACAGGCCGGACCCTTCACTGTCGGCACCGACAAGCCAGCGCGGTGCGTTTCCCCATGCGTCCTTCCCGACGGCAGCACTGCAGGCCTTGAAGTCCGCCTCCCTGGGATAGTGCTCGGTAACCAGTATCGTGCGCTGGAGGCATTCTTTCATATGGCGAAGCTGGGATTTGGTCTGTCCGGCCCGTCTGGCCTCGGCAAAGCTGCTCCAGGACAGCATGGCCATACCGGCCACGAAGCCGATAACAACCAGAAGGATAGTGATCTCCAAAAGCGTAAAGCCTTTTTCTTTACACCTTGTTGGGGGGCGCTGCCCTTGTGTCCCGAAAATCATGGGCCGTTTCCTTGCGATGATACCGGCTGTTTTGTGACAGCGATTCAAATCACGTTATCCTGTACAATTTCCGGGTTCATCGACAGCAATTCCTCAAATGCTTCTACGACTTCCGGGTCAAAGGTCTTGCCCTTGTAGGAAATGAGCTCCCCCAGCGCGACGTCCCTGCCCAGCCCGGTCCTGTATGGCCGAAAGGAGGACATGGCCTCGAAAACGTCCGCCACTGCTATGATCCGGGCCTCAAGCATGATTTCATTTTTTTTGAGGCCATTGGGGTAACCGCTGCCGTCGATGCGTTCGTGGTGCTGGAGCACGATATCTGAGACAGGTGAGCAAAAGGGAATGTCGTGGATGATCTGAAATCCAGTCAGGGGATGCTGCCTGATCATGGCCAATTCTGGTTCGCTCAATCTGCCTGGTTTTGTGAGGATCTGTGACGGGATGGATATCTTGCCGATATCGTGCAATTTGGCCGCGATCTCAAGACCCAGCAGGCGTTCGGGGGCAAGGCCGAGAATTTTGCCGATCTCCCTTGACAGCCGGGCGACCCTCGCCTGGTGTCCGGCGGTGTAGGGGTCGCGAATTTCGGTCATGCGGGCCAGGGCTTCAACTGTTTTTTCCATGGTCTGTTCAAGGATGAACATGCGCTCGGCCAGCAGAGTCTCCTTTTCCTTGTGGTCGGTATCGTCGCGCATTATGCCGATCATTTTCCAGGTTCTGTCCTGGTCCCGAAAGACGTCGAGAACCTGTGTGATCCATCGCTCCGATCCGTCTGGCAGGGATATCCGGTGCGAAAATTCCTGGAACTGGCCCGTGTTTTTGCAGTTATGAATACTGTCTTCAAGCACCTGTCTGTCCTCCGGGAAGACGGTGCCGAAGAACTGGTGGATATCTCTGTTGGGACATTTTGGGGCAAAATGCATGATCCTTTCGAATCCGGCATTCCAGGTGAATGTGCCGTCGAGGATATCCCACTCCCATCTGCCCAGGGTTTCGGACCGGACCAGAAGAGCTCTCTTGGTCTGGTGCAGGCGGATTTGGCTCAGATATTGGTTGAGGACGTCAAGGAGCGTTTCGCTGTCGACGGGTTTGGTCAGGAATCGTTGGATCTGGCCGGAGTTGATGGCTTCGATGACCCTTTCCTTGCTCGCTTGCCCCGAAAGGACGAGGCGGATGATTCCAGGATAGAGTCGGTGGACGTTGTAAAGAAATTCCGAACCCGTCATGGTTGGCATCTGTTCGTCGGCAACGACGATGTCAACGTGCGTTGAAGAGAGTATTTCCAACCCCTCGGCCGCCGACGCAGCGAATAGTTTGTGGAATTTGGCCTGGTGCAATGCAAGCCTGAGACCTTCAAGCACAGATATCTCGTCATCGACGAAAAGGACACATTGTTCTCGTCTGATGGGTTCTTCCTGTCTGTACATCAAGTCAGCTTTCTTCTGTTGAAGTTGATCCATATGAATGTTGCCGTGTTCTTTATGATTTGATTTACTCATGCCAATCTCATGTGGTTCACAGGTTGTGAAGCTTTTTTGTCCAGAATGTATTTATTAATTTTCTAAGAAAATTGAGGCTGGGAGAGATGGATGATTTTGAAGGTATGGAGTGATCTTGGTGTATTGATGTTTTGTGCGTTGAGAACTGGAATGTGTAACAGTATATCGTTTTTGATGGCGAATGTTGCCGGAATATGGTTGGCACAAGGTGTACAAGGGGGAGGGGCATTATCATCTCCGGTTTGGAATAATTCGTCATGCATGACTGCACTGCAAAAAAGTCGAGAAATATCCTGAGTGTCATCCTCGCGAAAGTGTTCACGGCATGGGTCGGCGAATCATGTGTTACAGTGTTTGAAATCCATTATTTTCAGTTGTTTAAAAGAAGGGGGGCCCGGTTTTGAGAGACTGGCAGTTTTTTGGATTGCCGTCCAAGTAGCCAGAAAATTCTACATTTATGCGTAGACAATACTTCAAAATTTGGTGGCGAGACAGGGGTTAGAATACGGTATTAATGCGGTGAGTGTTCTCGCAGGCGGATGTTTGTGCTGTGTTTTGCTGGTGTTGACTTGGAATTTTAAAATTCCTTTTTTATATATAATTTTAATGTAAAAAAATTATTTATAGAGAAAAGATTTTCTTTCATCTAATTTTTCATTTGTTATTTTTTCGAAACATTTTTCTCTCCAATATTCATAATTAGGTATGCATGTTTTAATTTCTTCATTGGCATGTTTAATTTTTTTTTGATTGATATATTGGCTTATATGTACGATTTCATGATCTATTATATTTGCAGCATATAATATTTTTTTTATTGAATTTGATTCATCATTATTTGATTCAGAAAAGTGATGCGATTTTACAGCATCTATTTGCGATTTTTTAAATCCCCATAAATTCATGATATAAGCTCCAACTTCTGCGTGCGTAACGTTCAGAAAATTTTTTTCCGCTTCATAAACTGTACAATTTTCTTCGTGGACCATGTCGATGATTATTTTGAAATCTTCAGGAATGATGACTGAAAGTACCACTTTTCCAATGTCATGAAGCATTCCTGCGATGACGCAGTCATCACGAGATCTGGTTGGCAGGTTTTCTTCAGTGGCAATGAGCTTGGCAAATACGGAAACCCTTAGACAGTGATTCCAAAGCTTCGATACGGAAAAAACCGGCATGGTCTTCTGGTCAAAAATTGAGAAGAGATGTGTTGAATATACCAGGGTGCGCAAGGTCTGTGTGCCCAGTAGCTTCACAGCGTGGTCGAGTCCCGTGACTTTACCCCCCAGACCGAAAAAAGCGCAGTTTGTGACCCGCAGCACCGTGGCCGAAAGTACCATGTCCTTGTTGATTATTTCGCAGATTTGTCTCCAGGAGCTGTCGCTGTCATCCAGGGCCAGCGTCAGTTCTCTGTAGATAGCCGGGAGAGCCGGCAAGCTTTCCATGCTCGATATGACATCCTTGATTTTCGTGTTTTCAAAGGAGTCGTCCAGGTTCAAGGCGTTGCTGATCGTTGTTACAAGCTCCTGGGTGGTGCAGGGCTTGCTCAGATACTGATGCGCCAGGGAAATGTTTTGCAGTACGCAATTTTGCTCGGCATAGCCAGACAGGACGATCCTGCCCATTGACGGATGTTCGCGATTGGCCAAGGCAAGCAATTGTGCTCCGTCGATGCCCGGCATGCGCATGTCGGTGACGAGCAGGTCGAATCGCGAGATCTTCAGCATGTTTACGGCCTCCTCGCCTCCCAAGGCGAAAACCATGTCCCATTCGTCGCGCATCTCGCGCAAGCTGAGGCGAAGACTGTTCAGGACATTCTTGATGTCGTCCACGAAGAGGATTCTTTTTTTCATAGCGTGTCCATGCTTTTCGTGGTTCAGAGCAAACTGGCGTTTGTAGGAATCCGAATGAGGAAGCTTGAACCTGTTCCCGGTCTTGATTCGAAGAGAATCCTGCCGTTATGTTTGTTCACTATGGTGTCGTAAGCAATGGCGAGCCCTTGGCCGGTACCCTTGCCGATTGTTTTCGTTGTGAAGAAAAGATTGAAGATTTTGTCCTGAAGGTGCTCGGGTACGCCTACACCCGTATCCGCGATTCGGATTTCAACGCAACCTTCCGCGTTGCGTGTCGAGACGGTGATGGTTCCTGTTTCCATGGTGTCCCGCACCTTCTCCTCTATGGCATGCGCTGCGTTGATGATGACATTCAAAAAAACCTGGCTGAGATCACCCGGACTGCACATGACACAGTTTAGGTCGTTTTCGAAATCCTTGCTTAGTTTAGCTACATACTTCCATTCGTTCTGGGAGATGATCAGTGCGTTTTCAAGAAGTTCGTTGATGTCGGTCATCTTCTTTTCATCGATGCCGCAATAGGCAAATCGATTCATGGCCTTAACGATGGAAGAGATTTTGTCGATTCCGGTTTCAATTCTGCTGAACGTGGCCGGGAGTTCCCGCTGGATAAACGTGAGATCGATGTCTCGCAATACGTCCTTGAGCTGCTGGACAGCCTTCGGGGAAAAGGAGCTTTCCGACGCGCACAATCCTTCGACCGTGACGAACAAAGTCGACAGGTCATGGAAGACTTCGCGCAGGAAAGTCGTCGAGTCGCTTACGTATTGCGTAGGAGTATTGATTTCGTGAGCTATGCCTGCCGCCAACTGTCCGACTGCCTCCATTTTCGCCGTTTGGGAAAGTTGCGCCTCAAGAGTTTTGATTTCAGTGATATCCTCGCCCAGAATGATATAGCCCGCCTGCTCACGCAGATTGTCCTGAAGGGGGCTGACAGTGAGCATGAGCAAGGAGTCTCGACCGTCGGCGTTGACGTACCCGACGTTTGCGGCGCGGTAGGATTTCTGGGTCGAGAGGCATTCCACGACGCTGGTGCGGACAATGTTCCAATCCCAGGTCAGGGTCAGGTCGTAGAAGGTCTTGCCGACGGTTTCAGGGCTGTTCAGGCCAAAGGCCTTCTCCGCGGCGCTGTTCCATCTCGTGACCTGGTTCCTCTCGTCAACGGCGATAAGAATGGCCGAGATCGAGTTCTGTATTGTCTCCAGATCCCTGATGAGCTGCATCCTCCAGGTGATCTCGGATTGCAGCTTCTGATTGGCGCTGGCCAACTCATGGGTCCGCTGTTTGATGCGTATTTCAATGAGGTCGTATGATTCCAGGGCCGCATTCCGGGCCGCTATGAGCCTCTCTTCATGCAAGCTTCTGAGCTTCGCGTTGGTCAGTAGTTCGGCGAAGATCACAAGCAGTTTGAGTTCACTTTCGCTCCAGGCCTTTTCCCGAGTGATGGACGCCAAACCTATGAACCCAAAGCACGCCTTGGTATTGTAAAGAGGCACTGCAATGAGTGATTTGGTCCCAAGCCTCCCAAAGACTCTTTGCACTGGAGCGTTTCGGGGCAAGGCTTCGACGCTGGGAATGCTGAAATTTTTACGGGCGCGATGCGCTTCGACAAGGCCAGGTATCAGGCTGGTGGGTGTGCTCTGCAGCCTGCCCTTTATAGAGGGTGTGCTCGGGGTGCGCCATTCGTGAGTGAGCGACAGGGTTTCCATGCAATAGTCGTAACGGAAAAAGCAGGCTCGATCCATTTCACAGTAGCTGGCGACAAGGCCCAGGGCACCTTCGATGCCCTGCTCGAGGTCGTCTATCTCCCTGCTGACGAAGTTGATGGCGAGTTCAAGAATGGCAGTTTGAAACGCGGCCGTTTTCATGGCCAACTCCTCGGCGCGCTTGGTCTGGGTAATCTCCATGGTCAGACCGATGATTCCTTCGACACTTCCATCAAGACCCATGACCGACACCATGCGTCTGACAAAGAATTTACGCCCATCGCCCTCGCCGAGTTGCACTTCCCTCTCCACGGCCCTGCGCTCACCCTCAAAGAGGGGGCGTTCACCTTCCTCTAGAAATTCGGCCATTTTTGTAGGGAAGAGATCCCAGGAGGTTTTGCCCATAAGCTCTTCGTGCGAAAGACCGAAAAATTGGCAGGTGGCTGAATTCGCCATGATATACCGGCCTTTGTTATCTTTGCGCCAGGCGAGTCCGGGGAGGGAATTGAAGAGGACATTGAAATCATCAATGTGCTTGTGGATCTTTTCCGACGCCTGCCGCTGTTCATCCAGGCGCACTTTGAGCAACATGCGCTCAGTCTGGCCGCGCGTCAGGAGGGAGAAGGCTCCAAGGAGCATGGTGCCGATGAACGCCACGGCCAGGGCGGAAAAAAGCTCCGCAGCGCGGAGAGGTTCAGGTATTGGCGTCAGGGAAAGTAGTGAAAATGAGGTGTCGGGGATATTTATTTTCATGGCCAGGCATTTTTCCGACCAGTCGGCAGGGACGGCGCCAAGGGATTGCGGGGTTGGGATGACGGTGGGGGTAGGGTGGACACTTTTCAGCGGCTCCAAAAGAGGGGTCATGGTGCCGCACTTGCATGAGACGAGTTTTTCTTTGTCTACGATGACGTGGATGCGCTGTCTGGCAGTATTTTCCACGCTCGAAAGTTTGGACTGTATGTTTTGAATCGGAACCCTCGCCAGGAGGGTCCCGATTCTTTGTCGATTCAGTTCAACGGGTTGCGAAATGACAAAAAAAGGCGCTGCAGATTTGTCATCGACCAGAAATATTGTTTTTGGCCGTTCTTCGCAGGGACAGCCTGGAGTAGTCCAGGCGGCGGATTGAAATGCGCCACGATTATCCTCATGGCGCGTAATTTTCTGTACGACTATGTTGCCGTTCCGGTCTTTCATTGCCAAGGCGTCAATGAGCCTTTTATAGCCATCGCCGCCAGCATCAAGGACATCCGAAAAGAGCGTTTTTACCTCGGAGCCTGCCCTGACCATGCCAGACGCCGCAACTGTCGCGGGACCCTCGCCAAGGTAGTCGCGGATTTGACTGCCAAGTGCCAGAATGGCCAATTTATGCTGGCTTGCGAACAAGTTGGAGCTGATCGTGTTGGCGGCAAAATGCGTATCGTGGACAAAGTTGTCATGGGCGAGAGTTCTTCTTTCTTCTTCAGTGACCAGGATGCGCCACAAGATTGCGCAGATGGTCGTCACGATGAGCGCCACGACAGCAGCGGCATGCGCTTTGCGCCTCAATCGCGGGCTCAGGTTGAGTTCGAGCAGTTTCTTATGGTTCAAGGATGACTCTCATCTGCGGGAGCGTTATGGTTTTACGGCATGCAAAGGCGAGATGACGGCCGGAAATGTCTCGACAATGATCTCGCGCATCTGAAAACTTCGGTGCGCGAGATGGCGCGTGATCCCGGAACGATACAGGCTCCTGTTAATAGCGCTGCAGCACTGGAGTGCATCAGCTGCAGACACGGTCCCGCCCTTGTTTCTTGGCACGGTAGAGGCTTTGATCGACACGCTCCAAGAACGTTTGATAGGATTCGTTGCGTTCGTACTGTGTGACTCCGATGCTGACAGTGACTGGCGCTCCATTGCCGAGAAAATCGTTTTCCCGCATGGCATGGCAGATGCGGCTGCCCAGCATCTCGGCTTCCTGAACACTCGTCATGGGCAGGATGATCATGAATTCTTCGCCGCCCGAGCGGCAGGGCGTGTCCTCCTTGCGGCAGATGGTGCGCAGGATTTTGGCGAAGCCCTGAAGAACCAGGTCTCCCGCGTTGTGACCGAAGACGTCGTTGACGAATTTGAAGTGGTCCAGATCGGCCATCATGAGGCTCAAAGGATGACCGTGGCGCATGGACAGCGACAGGGCTTCGCGGATTCGGCCCTTGAAGAAGCGCCTGTTTCCAAGGCCTGTCAGTTCATCGGTCAGGCTCAGTTGTTTGAGTTTGGCCTCGCTGTCGGCCAATTTTCGGTTTTTTTCGGCCAGTTCGCGCTCAACCAGTTTCTGCTCGGAGATGTCGACAATGGTTCCGACAAGTCCTTGTACGCCGGTTTCCTCGTGACGGAACGCATGGCTCCAATGCAGGCAGTGGCGCGTCTGTCCGTCGGGGGCGGAGAAGGTCACCTCGTGATGTGACGCTCCAAACTCGCGGACAATCCTTTGGTACTCGGTCTTGAAATCGACATTGGGCGCTTTTGGGAGGTGTCCGAGGTCACTGGCTGCCTTGCCGACGATTTCTGCACGGCGTACTCCGAAGAAGCGTTCGTATGCACAATTTACCGAGGCGAATTTCGCGTCTGCGGATTTGACGAAGACCGGGTACGGAAACGCATCTATCATTTCGTCCAGGAAAGATATTTGATCGGTCAAAGCTTGCTTGGTAAGTTTATCTTCGTGGATGTCCGTCATGATGCCGGACATGCGCAGTGGCTTGCCAGCTTCGTCCCTGCCGGTGATTTTGCCGCAGATGCGCATCCAGCGCCATGCGTCGCTCCTGTGCCTCAATCGTACGTCGCAAGTGAAATGCGGTGTCAGGCCATGGAGATGACTTCGAAGTGCATTCGAAAAGATCCTGCGTTCTTCGGGGTGCATCATTCGTTGTGCTTGATGTAATTTGATCCGCGATGGTTTGTGGTCAGTGTGGCCGAGCAGACCCTGCCAGGTTTCGTTGACCGACATCTCCCCTTTTTGCACATTCATGTCCCAGGTGCCCGATGCGGTGCCGTGGATGACCATTTCCATTCGCTGTCGCAACTCGCGTTCCGAGGTGGCAATTTTGTGGTGCTCCAAACCGGCGTAGACTGAATTGGTGATATCCTGCAGGGAGCAGGGTTTGATCAGAAAGCGCAGGAGGTTGCCCTCGTTGACTGCTTTACTGGCGGCTTTGATATCGGCATGACCGGTCAGCATGATTCTTGCGGAGTCGGGATCGAGATCCTTGACGCGCGACAGAAAAGTGATGCCGTCCATGCCCGGCATCTTAAAGTCGGAGACGACAACGGCGAATCTTTTGCCTGCCTCCAGTGCCGGGATGATTTCGCGCGGATCCGTCGCCGTGACGATGGAAAATTTTGAATGAAGATTTGTTCTTATGGAATCAAGGACGGCCTGGTCGTCATCAACAAAAAGCGTTGTACAGGTCATTGTGGTTAGCCTTCCAGGACTTCGCCTTGGAATAAGGCCTTGCCTGGGGATCGCTGCATTCGGTCGATCGTATCGATCGGGGCTGCTGTGGATAAAGGTTTTATGTCGCCATCCCTTTTTTCAAGGAGATGACGTTTTTTGGGCAACGAAATTGCTTATTGCCTGCATTGAAACAAAACGTTTCTGAGCAATCGCAAGTTTTCTGCCTCCGGATTATTCTCGCAGTGCAAGAACATGGACCGGTTCAATAATGGATTGATTTTTGGCGATTTCAATGAGCCGTAAGATGGTCGATTCGCTCAATTCCGCACCCTTGGCCAGAAGGAGCAGTCCATCCAGGGTCTCGACGTGCCTATCCAGGATCATGGATGGCTTCAATTGCCGTATGGACATGGTTTTGCGACTGTACTCCGGCCCGGAGTAGACAGCGCCCTTGAGGGCGTCCACGAATTCCGGAGGATGTGGAGGCTCGGCCTCATGCAATGCCCTGAAAATGTCACATGGAAGATGCCCAGCGCATCTGCTTCTGTCATACTGCATGGTCATGTTCAGGATTCGCGCCTCGAGAGTCATGGACGCCGAGGGCGGCGCGTGTTGCATGGCAATGATCCGTGCCACCGTATCGAGCCTGGGTATTCTTTCGATGAGCATGGCACCGATGCGGGGATGGTCATGAAAGAGAGCCGTTTCTTCCGGGTTGAGGCTTTTTCCCTTGTTGATCTTTTCGATGATTTCGCTGCGAAGGCCCAGGCAGCCCAGATGGGAGAGCATGGTTGCCAATTCCAGTTCCAGCGGAGCCAAAACGCATAGCAGTTTAGCCATGCGCACGACGATTTTACGGACCCGCTCTGCACGTTCGAAGGCCTGAGGATTTGCCAGGCCCAGTGCCTCGGAGAGCACGCGGATCGTGCCGCGCAGAGTGCTCTGGAGCACCTCCCGCTCGGCTGCGGTTTTGAAATGCAGCCGTATCCCCGCCTTGATGGCTTCGGTCAGGTCCTTCAGGGTGCAGGGCTTCTGCAGGAAGCGGAAGATCTGGCCCTGGTTCACGGCCCTGGTGGCCATGTCGGTGTTGGCCTGGCCCGTGAGCAGGATGCGCACAGTGCCCGGCGCCATGTCCCGGACCCGTGATAGAAAAGTTATGCCGTCCATGCCCGGCATCTTGAAGTCGGAGACGATGACTGCAAAATTGGATCCGCCCTGGATTTTGTCCAGGGCTTCGCTTGGATCCGTGGTGGTCGTAATGGAGAACGAGTCGTGCAAATTGCATTTGAGGGCCTTTAGCGCCTTGTCCTCGTCATCAACGAGCAAGACGCTTGCGGCAGCATGGTCCGGTGACTTTTCCATCGTCGATTTTGTTCCGCCAGCGCGGTTATGCGGTCCTAGAGAACCGGGAGCTTGATGTTGACGGAAGTCATTTCGCACGCGAACTGCTTGTAAGTTCGTTCCTCGTAGACGCTTCCTCCCAGTTCGCCAAGGATGAGACGTATCGAATGGGATGACAGCCATCTTGTCATCTTGAGGTTTTCCAAAGAGCTTCCCTCGCACATGAATTCGTCTTCGAGATTGGACGACGGGAATACGCCTGTGATTTTGATGTGTATTTCCTTGTCCATAGTGACGTTCAGTTTTATTTGGGAGTATTTTTCCGCATTCTCAACGGCTTCGCGGAGTGCGGTGTCGATGACGATGGTAAATAAAATGGAGTCACAGAGTAGAAAAAAATCGAAAATAACGCCGTTTTGAAGATCGTTGAATTCTGTTGTTAGCTGCAATTTCTTGCTTTCTATTCGTTCTTTATGTCGAAATTTTATTGTTTCGACAATATTTATGAGATCGACGTTGTCTCTCATTTTTTTGTATGTTTTATTCTCTATCATGGATACGATTGTAGATATATCTTTCTCATTAATAGATGCATTATATATTTTGCAAGCGTCGTTGAGACTTGCAAGTAAATCATTTTTTTTGCAAGGCTTTTCTATTAGCCTGTATATAATGTCGTTATTAAAAGCATATAGTGATGTTTTCAAGTCTGCATATCCTGTCATCAAAATTCGTATTGATTCAGGAGTAATTTTTTTAGCGTATTTAAGAAAGTCAATTCCATTCATTTCATCCATGCGCATATCGGAAACAATTACAGCATACGGCTTTTCGAGGCGCAACTTTCCTAAGGCTGTTTGCGGATTTGAAGCGATGGATATTTCAAATTCATCCTTGTAGCATTTAGAGAAGGCTTCAAGAAGTCGCTTTTCATCGTCAACAAGCAGGACGCGTCTGTTCATTGCAATACTCCTTGGATATTGTTCTGACACAATGTGCGCCAGTCAGTTATCATCTGTTGATGCTGTTCAGGGACGTTGCCCGTGAAAGCCAGGGTGTGTCGTTTGAATCGGTTCTGGATATGAACGAGTTCGTGGTCCAGGCTGTCCGCGACGTAGAGGACCATCTGAGGGGTGACGGCCTGTGACTCCATCACACTTTCGTCGTGATGGGAGCGCAGGATGGTGATCTGGTCATGGCTGAAGCCCCAACGGGCCAGAAGGTAGGCACCGACTTCGGCGTGGGAAGCCCCCATAATGCATCTTTCGGCGACGTCGATGGTGCAGTTTTCCTTTTGGACCATGGATATCACTTCCGAAAATTGATGCTTCATCTTTGAAGCAAAGATGAACTTTCCTATGTCGTGGAACATGGAGGCGATGACGCAGTCGTTGCAGCTCGTCTCGGGCAGATTGGAATTGGCTGCGATGAGTTTAGCGAGGCGCGCCACGCGGAGGCTGTGCTCCCAGAGCATCTTGATGGATATTTCGGAGTTGTCGAATTCCTTCAATTTATCGAAGAGATGCGAAGATTTGATGATGTTGAGCAGGGTCTGGGGTCCGAGCATCCGGACCGCATGCTCGATGTCCTTGACCTGTTTCGGAAAATTAAAAAAAGTACAGTTGATGATGCGGATGATGCTTGCGGCCAGGGCAACGTCCTGAGAGATGATCTTGCTGATGGTTCTGGAAGTGGCGTTGTCGTTCTCCAGTTCCCTTATGAGGCTCTCATACACGGCAGAGCTGCTTGGTATCGTTTCAATTTCGGCGATGATGTTCTTGATTTCGGCGCTCAGGATGATGTCGTTGGTACGCAACGTGTTGCGGATCGCGGCAATGAGGTCCTGGGTCTTGCAGGGTTTGCTCAAGTACTCGTTGGCCAACTGGATGTTTTTGATGACTGTTTCCTTGTCCGAGTATCCCGAGAGGATGATCTTGTCGACATCTGGTTTGCGCTTCTGGATGTTTCTAAGGACGTGGGTGCCGTCCATGTTGGGCATGCGCATGTCCGTGACCACTACATCGGGCCAGATCCTGTCGAACATGTCGAGTCCTTCGGCACCGCTGGGCGCGAAACTCATGTCCCACTCATTTTGCATGGAGCGCAAACTCAACCTGAGGCTTTCCAGAATGTTCTTATGATCGTCGATAAACAGAATCTTTGCTTTCATTCAAACCGACCGTTCAATGTATTCAAGGAGTTGTGCTGCTGAGCAGGTCTTCGTCACATTTGCCGACTTCGGCGGTGTGCCACCATCACGTCCATGCGGTGATGTCACGTGGGCATGGACAGATGTTCAGTTCATCATTGATTGCCTTATTACCGCATAATCACTAGAAAACGATGATTATTTTTACGTAAAAACTACGGAATACTCTATCCTGCTCTGGTGAAATTCGTAAATCATGGTAACTGCCGCGCACAGATTCAAGAGCTCAAATCATTTTGTGACATAATTTTTTAGAATGTGTCATTTTCAGGGCAGAGCGAGAGGAGAAAACTCTCTGGTGTCTGTGCTGCGTATTATTCGGTGAAGAAACTTTCAGTCGCGCCTTGTCAGACCTTCCCGATGCCCCTGCCAGGGAGATGAACATGAGTTGCTGTACTTGATTGTTTAAAATCGAAGTGGTCTGTGATCACTCAGTATTTGCAGTTCGCTGGTGCATGAGCAATATTTTACGTAAAATGCAAGAATAATTTTTTTGTTTTTCGCGGAAAATATAATTTGTATGACATGAGATTTCCGAATAATTTAGGGGAAAAGGCTTGTAGTACATACTTTTAGTTGTGGTAACTCTTATTATCAGTTCAAAAAAAGTTGCATAATTGTATCTGCATGCAGGTACAATATAGTTGGAAATGAAAAAAAGGAAAAAGAGCGGATGAGCTGAGTTTCATACTCGTAACCGCGTGGTCGGTTTGGGTATGCGACACGGTAAAAAGGTTGCGATCGACCCTGGAAGTCATTCCTGCGAACATGTGCCCAGCATGGGTAGACGGGTCATGTCGGGCAACGGCGCGAAATTTTTTTTTATGCGGTTAGAAAGGCATGGATCCCCTTTTTCAAGGGGATGAAGGCTTTTTGCGGTGCTTCTTTCTTCAAAGGGGATGACGGCATTGTGCGGTGTTTCCTTCTCCAAGAGGATGAAGGCATTATGCGGTGATTCCTCCTTCGAGGGGATTGCAACTTTTTGCAGGCGAATCTTGAAATGAGAATTTTTCAGCATGTGATGTCGTTTGTTTGATTCATTCAAAATTTGATATTTGATAAATATATTTAGATAGTTATATATTTGTCAGAACGCTTGGAGGCCTTTTTGTGACAGACAAGATACTCATAGTTGACGACGATCCGCATATTCTCGAGGGGATGCGGGCCTTGCTGGCCAATTATTTCCATGTGCGAACGGCCCATGGGCCCGAACAGGGCCTTCAGGATTTGCGATCGAGCGGGCCGTACGCCGTCGTGGTTTCCGACCTGAAAATGCCGGGAATGAGCGGAATCGACTTTTTAGCGAGAGTGAGAGAGGTGTCCCAGCAAACGGTGAGAGTCATGCTGACCGGATATGCCGATGTGGAAACCGCGGTCGCCGCGGTCAACAGGGGAGAGGTCTTTCGTTTCCATACCAAGCCATGTCCCACGGATGTGCTCCGCCAGACGCTCACGGACGCATTGTCCAAGTTCAGGACCGAGAGCCTCATGCACCAGGAATCGCTGCAGGGCTCGGCGGAGGCGAGACGTGCCTTGTCTGATGACGACGCGATGCCCGGAGTTTCGGTTCCGGTGCCTGGGATGCCGCTCATGGTGCTGCTGACGGGCAAGGAGTTGCGGGTGGCGGAATTGATCCGGATGGACGCTTCGTCCAAAGAGATCGCCAAGGTCATGAACATTTCCCCCCGGACCGTGGAGGCCCACCGGGAGAACATCCGCAAGAAGCTTGGACTGGCCAATGTAAAGATCAATCTACAGAGTTATCTGAAGTCGATCATGTGACGTTGCCGGCGGCGGTTGTCACGCCAGGGGATGGCGCTGCCGGGACTCAAGCATGCACAAAGGCCCTGCTTGCGCATGTCCGTGCTCGTCATCGTAAGCGGCATCGACCGCCTCTTTTTTTGGGTTCACACCATGGGCGTGCATCCGTAGCGTCGCAATTCCTGTCTGAGTTCCTCGTTTTTCGACCGCTGCCATTCGATTTCCTTCTTCAGCCTTTCGATGGCGGAGTCGTCGCTTTCCTCGTCGCATAGCTGCATGCATTCCTCGCCGCCGCCTACAAAGGTCTCCTTCCAGAAGAGGAGGCGCCCGACCGTCACCCCGTATTCATGGCTCAGAGCTTCGAGGCTTTCACCTCCGAGTATCCGCAAGGCGGCCTCGGTTTTGTGTTTTGTCTGATATGATTTGGCTTTTTTTCGGCCCAAAGTGTCGGTTTCCAGAGGGGCGTACGGAACTTTGGAAGACGCGTGATTCTTTTTCAAGTCCGTTTTTTCGATTTTCATGAGTCATACCTCCTTACTGCCTGCGTTGTTGATTAATGGTGTCCCGGACCAGAGCCGGGGTGTCACGGCGCGTTGAATTCGAAAAAAGAGGGACACTGAAAGGCCTGTTGCGCGATGTCCTGCGCAGGCCATGCAATGTCCGCCGGTGTCATCCCGTCGCCACCAGGAGCATGGCCCGTTTCTTGGCCGCCCACATGGGCTCGAACTCGTCCCTTGGGATGGCCTTGACGCCAAAGAGCGGGTCCATGACCCAGATCGTCGTGCGCGATACGGCGAAGACCGTCACGAAATGGCTGAATTTCGGGACGAAACGTTCAGTCACGTATTCGAAGAACCGTCCGTAGAGGGGGATCTTGCGCATGAAGTTGAATATGTAATGGTTATATTCCATTTCAAGGGGGACGATGATGGGTCGCCCATTCATGATCTGCAGTTCCAGAAATTCCGTTCCGCCTGTCAGGGCATAGGCCTGTTTGTTTCGGCCCGTGGCGATGTCCTTGAGCTCACCGACCCTGTAGCCGGTCTTCGTGTTTTCCGGCGGCGAGTGCCGAAGCAGATCCGCCTGGCTGACCGGGTCGTCCCAGTAGGCCAGAACGCTGACCAGGCAGGCCAGGCCGCAGGAGTAGTCATTGTGCTGCGCGACGAAGGCGACCGTCACGTAGGTCGTCTCCTCCAGCAGGCCCGTGGAGGTCAGCTGTACGATATTGTCGATGTTCGAGGGCATGCAGCCTGCCAGCACCAGGGCCAGGAGCCACTTGATGAGGCCATTTGCCCTGCGGCGCGGCCTGGCGTCAGGCGGCTTCACATAGGCCTCCGGGAGTGCGCCAGTCCTGCTTCAAGAAGCGGGGCGATGTCTGTGTGGTCCTGAAAGGCCAGTCCGGCGCGTTTTCCGCAGACCCAGACGGAGTGACAGGTCGTGACGTCAAGGAGTGTCCTGCCGTCCGGGGCGGTCAGGGTCAGAGTCAGGATCGCCCCGTTCCGGGCAGCCTCTTTGAGGCCTTTCACGCTGCTCTGCTGGGCCTTGGAGATATCGATCTGCAGGCCCCCGGCGCAGACATCGACGGGAGTCGCCGTGATGGGCGCGAAAGGGCCTTTCAAGGTTGCGACAAAGTGGTGGGGCATGGCGTTTCGCGCTGAGGTTCTGCGTTCGGTTCCGCGGCGCATGATCCGGTCAAGGAGTTTGAGCCGGCAGCACGCGCAGCGCATGAGCCAGATCACGGTCAGGATCAGTCCAAGGCCTACCGCCACGGCGGTAAGCTGAATCCACAGCGCCACCCGCGCCTGATTCTCGGAGTACGATTCGCCGCAGACGTTGCAGGCCGGGTGCTCCTGCTCCATGACCTGGCAGGCGATGGTCTGGTCTTCCTGCAGGGGGATGCGGGGGGCATGGTCGGCCATGGCGGCCTGGGGCGCCAGCAGGAGGCAGGCGAGCAGGATCGGGTACAGCATTCTCATGACGGCGCTCTCAAGGCTTGGTGGTCTGGGCCTGCACCGGTGGATCGCCTGGCGCGGCGGGTCCCGGTGACTTGCGCGCCCTGATCGACCGGCGTCCGCGGTTGCGGACCGGCGTTTGAGGTCGGCCAATATCACGGCTGGGCCAGGGATTCCACGCTTCAGGGGCTGCACTGGGATTCTTTCCGTAATAATTTGTCTATGGTTCGAGCTAACGGGTGATGTAGTAATGTTGTTATGAACTATATCGAGCCCGGTTTGGCCGTCATAAGCAGGTACATAAAAGGATTGAGTCCCGTCCCCCCGATCTTCGGGCGCGCCCTGAAGCAGTCTGAAACCGTGGGGCCGTTCGATGGCCTTGGGTTGGAGGACCGCGATGGGGCGGCAATGCCGCACGTGCAGCAGGTGCGGGACAGGGCCTGCGTCATCGGGGCGGGTGGCATGATCGGCAGTGGGCTCATGCGCGCCCTGGCGGACAGCTGTTGCGGGGACATCGTCGGGACGGTCTGCAACGAAGCCCCGTACTTCGGGCCCATGGAAGGTGTACGTCTTGAACGTCTGGATCTGCGCGACAAGGTTGCGGTGCGGGGCTTTTTTCTTGCGGAGCGCCCCGCCAGGGTCTTTCTGGCCGCGACCAGCATGTGCGGCGCAGAGGCCGCCGAGAGATCGCCGGCCACGTACCTGCAAGAGCAGTTGGAGATTCAGACCGTCCTCATTCAGGCGGCCTTCGAGGCAGGCGTGCGGCGACTGCTGTTTGTGGGCTCTGCGCGGCTTCGCCCCCAAAACGCCCCGAGAATCCTGGAGGGGCCGGATATGCTGGCCGATGCTGGAAACCCCTGCGATGAGATCTTCGCATTAGCCAGGATCGTCGGCCTCAAGATGTGCCAGTACTACAACCGCCAATACGGGACGCGATTCATGGGCGTCCTGCCAACGAGCGTCTATGGCCCGGGCGACAATTTTCGTCCCTGCATGTCACGGGTGCTGCCCGGCATGCTCCAGCGCCTGCACGAGGCCAAACATGCTCGCCTGCAGAGCGTGAGGCTCAGCGGGCGCTGTTTCGCAGGCAATGATCTGCTGCACGTGGACGACATGGCCCAGGCATGCGTGTTTCTCATGAACCTGCCGGACGAAGAGCTGCGCCGGGAACTGCTTCGTGCGCCGGGGGCCTGCTTCATCACTGCCGGGAGCGGACGGGTGACCACTGTTATGGAGTTGGCCGAGATCGCTGCCAGGGTCGTCGGCTTCGACGGACGCCTGGTCTTCGACGCACCACGGGGAGACGGCTCGTCGTGCGGGGCCGTCGATGTCTCGCGCCTTGAAAGTCTGGGCTGGAAAGCCCGCATCGGCCTGGAGGAAGGCGTCCGGGAGACCTACGAATGGTACCGCCACAACACCGCACACGCCTTCTGGTACTGAGTGCGCCTGCACGCTTCTTCCCCGCAAGAAAGGCATGGATCCCCTTCTTCATGGGGATGACGACACTATGCGGTGCTTCCTCCTTCGAGGGGATGACGGCTCTTTTGCATTGCTTCCCTCTTCAAGGGCACGCCGTCTTATGCAGAGTCATCAGCAAGCATGATTGTCCTGACATGTCGTACGTAATAAATACGTAATTTAATTTGTTTCCAGTTTCGTTGCATTTTAATATCTGAAAGACATTATCAGGCAACTTCTCATGATTCTTACCATGGATTGTGAATATGATCTTTTATCTTTCATTGTTCTTCTTTTTTTATGTGTCGATCATCGTCTGGTTTGTTTATGAGTGGAAGCATGTGCCCATGCTGTCCGAGAGGTGCCCTGTGTGCGACGCGCTTGGCGATGTGCACAACGGGGATATCTTTAAATGCACCGAGTGCAGGTATGTTTGGGGATTGTGAGGTTGCGCCGGACTCCATTTTTTTAAGGGGCCGGGAGGGGAGTTATGAAAACATTACTCGAAGCCGGTGATGCGCGTTACGTCGATATCCGAATTTCCATGAGCGACGCGCAAAGGGAGATCGTTTCCGTCACCCCTGCCGGAAGGGCTCCGGCAGGGGCTGATGGGGCGACTGTGGTTCGTGACGGCGGGTTGGCGGATATCCTTTATCCGCAAGGCGGACGTCAGACCCCGGCGCCTGGCCGCACCGCACCGGACCTTTCGGGCGGCAAGGGTGCCGAGCCGCCGGACTTCGAGCAGGTTTTCACGCGGGCGCAGGAGCAGTTGCGCGATATGGAGCGCACGCTGCGCGAGCCGGCCCGCGTGGTCATCACCCTGGGCGGCCCCGCCCGCACGGCAGTGCCCCCGGGCCCGGCCAGCGAGGTGGCCGCGCCCTATCGCAGCCCGCTGCGTACCGCGGGCATGGCCGCAACCAGCTACGCCGGCCCAGGCCGGGGCGCGCGGTCCGCGATCATCGACATCAAGATATAGTCTTGCGGGCGCGGCAGGCCGGCCTCGGCCATGCCGCCGACCCGGATTGACCACCGTACGCATCCCAATCCCCGACCCCCTGATTATTACCGCATTCTTTACGTATTCGTTTTGCTTTCAATTATCATTGCAGGGAGTGTAGGAGAATACGCTGTAACGCCGATCCTCCCCTTTCCGGATGTTTTACCGGTGGGGCGGTGCAGCGGATATGCGGGCCACGGCATGAAGCCGATCGTGAAAACCCGATACGTTCTCAGTTGACTGTTGAATAAATATGAATTTCCAGGCTGTGCAAAAATGGTGAGATGCGAGGAACAAGGAAAATACAGGCTCGATGCGTATACGACATACGAGAGAGTGTGGATTTTCTGAAGTGACGAAGCAGATCGCCGTTTCGGGACAGCCTGTCAGGGGCACATGAAGACCATTCTCGTCACCGGCGGAGCCGGATACATCGGAAGCCACACCTGCGTGCGCCTGCTGGAGAGCGGGTACGACGTGATCATCATGGACAGCCTGGCCAACAGCCACAGCCTGGTCATGGACCGGCTGGCCGCCATCACGGGCCGGGAGCCGCTCTTCGTGGAGACCGACCTGCGCGACACCGAGATATTGAACGGCGTCTTCGCCCACATCCCCATCGACGCCGTGATCCATTTCTGCGGCCTCAAGGCCGTGGGCGAGTCCGTGGCCAGGCCGCTGGACTACTACGAGGTCAACGTCGGTTCGACCCTGGCCCTGTGCCGGGCCATGCAGGAGCACGGGGTGCGGGACCTTGTCTTCAGCTCCTCGGCCACGGTCTACGGGGCCGCCGAGGAGATGCCCATCCCCGAGACGGCCCCCCTGGGCGAGGTGACCAACCCCTACGGCCGCACCAAGCTCATGATCGAGCAGATTTTTTCCGACCTGCACGCCTCAAGCCCCGACTGGAACCTGGTCATGCTGCGCTACTTCAACCCGGTGGGCGCGCACCCCTGCGGCCTCATCGGCGAAGACCCGCTGGACACACCAAACAATCTCTTCCCCTACATCACCCAGGTGGCGGCGGGCCGCCTGCCCGAGCTTTCGGTCTACGGCGGCGACTACCCGACCCCGGACGGCACAGGCGTGCGCGACTACATCCACGTCATGGACCTGGCCGAGGGCCATCTGCGCGCCCTGGAGCACCTGGACGCAAAGCCCGGCTTTGATGTCTTCAACCTTGGCACGGGCCGGGGCTGCTCGGTGCTGGAGGCCGTGCGCACCTTCGAGGCCGTGAACGGCGTCCCGGTGCCGCACCGCATCACCGCGCGCCGGCCCGGCGACGTGGCGGTCTGCTATGCGGACGCGGGCAAGGCGCGGCAGGTGCTGGGGTGGGAGGCGAGGCTCGGCATCGAGGACATGGTGCGGGACGCCTGGAACTGGCAGTGCGGGAACCCGAATGGATATCGTGGTGTCATGGTCCCGATGGACTGGCGGAAAGTTGAAATGGAAGTGGAACAGCGCAGGTAGTGAAGCCTGATTCTGATGCACGGCTGGGAATTTGCCCTGGACATGGATTTGAGAGTGGCGGGGCGCGGTGAAGATTTGATGCAAGGAAACATTTCACGGACGGGAAGATTTTCATGGGTTCTGAAACTGTCGCGGTTGTCGGGCTTGGTTATGTCGGATTGCCTCTGGCCATCGAGTTTGGAAAGCATGTCCGCACCATCGGCTTCGACCTCTCGGAGCGCAAGGTTGCCGATTACAGGGCCCACCGGGACCCGATGGGCGAAGTGGATGCGCAAGGGTTCGCCGCGTCCGTCCATTTCGACCCGACCACGGACCCGGCCCGCCTGCGCGAGGCCGACTACGTCATCGTGGCCGTGCCCACGCCCATCGGCCGCGACCGGCGGCCAGACCTCACCCCGGTGGAGAAGGCCGCGCAGACCGTAGGCCGCAACTTAAAGCCTGGCGCCGTCGTGATCTTCGAGTCCACGGTCTACCCCGGCGTGACCGAGGAGGTCTGCGTGCCCATCCTGGAGCGCGAGAGCGGCCTGGTCTGGAAAACGGGCTTCTTTGTCGGCTACTCCCCGGAGCGCATCAATCCGGGCGACAAGGAGCACACGGTCACCAGAATCACCAAGGTCGTGTCCGGCGACACCCCGGAGACCCTCGAAAAGGTTTCCCGCCTCTACGCCTCCATCATCACCGCCGGCGTCCACCCCACGGCCACCATCAAGGAGGCCGAAGCCGCCAAGGTCATCGAGAACACCCAGCGCGACCTGAACATCGCCCTCATGAACGAACTGGCCATCATCTTCGACCGGTTGGGCATAGACACTCAAAACGTCCTCAAGGCGGCCGGCACCAAATGGAATTTTCTCCCCTTCCGCCCGGGCCTGGTGGGCGGCCACTGCATAGGAGTGGACCCCTACTACCTGACCTACCGCGCCGAAATGGCGGGCTACAACCCCCAGGTCATCCTGGCGGGCCGCCGCATCAACGACAACATGGGCAAGTTCATCGCCGAAAAGACCGTGAAGCTCATGATCGCGGCGGACCAGAACATCAAGGGCGCCAAAGTCGGCGTCCTCGGCCTGACCTTCAAGGAAGACTGCCCGGACCTGCGCAATTCCAAGGTCGTGGACATCATCGCCGAGCTTGAGAGCTACGGCGTGACCGTGCTGGTGCACGACCCGATCGCGGACCCGGCCGAGGCCAGGGAGCATTACGGGATCGAGCTGGTCGGGATGGATGAGATGAAGGGGTTGTCGGCGGTGGTGCTGGCTGTGGCGCATGAGGAGTATCGGGGGATGGATGTGGGGGTGTTTGGGGGGATGCTGGGGGCGAAGTGTTGTTTGGTGGATGTGAAGGGGATGGTGGATGTTGGGGCGGCGGCTGAGGGGCAAGGAGTGGGTATGTGGAGACTGTGATACCACGTGTAGCTAATATAAAAATACATATTTTTATTAAAAATATAATTTATATTATGAGTTTTGACTAAGCAAATATTATAAAATTGAAGTTAAATGATGTTACTAAATAATTTTAATCTATTTATAAAAAAAAAATGGAATAGCAATAGCAATTCTGGATCTATATTTCGCAATATGATAATGTTAGCTTCAGGAACTGCAGGAGCTAATATAATTTCTATAGGTATAATGCCCATTATTACAAGAATTTATACGCCTGAAGATTTTGGAGTTTTATCAATATTTATAACTTTGTCATCAATTTTAGTTCCATTTAGTACGTTTTTATATACAATGGCTATTCCACTTCCAAAAAAAGATAGAACTGCTTTTAATATATTAGTTTTTTGTACAATTCTTACACTGCTTATGCCATTAATGATAACTTTATTATGTATAATATTAATTTTTTACATTTCAGAATATGATAATTTACAGTATTTACATGATTATTGGTGGTTAATCCCTTTTTTTGTTACTGGAGGAAGCCTTTACGAAATTTTAAGTAATTGGGCTATCAGAAAAAATGCATTTAGGCATTTAGCTGGAACAAAGTTATGGCAAGCGACTATAGCAGCTGTTATCAAAGTTTTTTTGGGTTTTTTGGGACTAAATACTCTTGGTTTACTTATAGGCCAAATATTTTCCCAAGCTGGGGGGGTGCTCACACTATTTAAAGTATTTTTTCAAGATTTTAAAACATATTGGAAGCATGTTTCGGTAGATCGTATAAAGTTCTTGCTTTTACATTACGCTGATTATCCTAAGTATCGTCTTCCATCGCAGTTTATTATGTTGATTAATGCAAAGTCTCCTGTATTGTTTTGGGCTTGGAATTTTGGTCCCGAGTCTACTGGACAATTTAGTTTGTCAATGATGATTTTGTTGCTGCCGTTAACATTGATTAGTCAAAGTACCAGTCAAGCATATTATGCAGAAATTGCTAAAATAAAAAATAAAAATAATGAATTAATAACACTAATAACTAAAAGCATAACTAAAAAATTATTTATAATTTCTATTATACCTTTTATTATAATTTTTTGTTGTGGCTCATGGATTTTTGAAATTTTTTTTGGAAAAGATTGGATATTAGCAGGAGTTTATTCAAGCATATTATCAATAAATCTTTTAACAATGTTTATTATTAACCCTATAATCAATGTTTTAAATATAATTAACAATCAAAAATACTATTTAAAAATTAATATTATGCGTTTTTTCTGGATGCTATTAGTTTTTTTAATTTCATATATTTCTGACGCTAATGATTGCATAACATTAGGAATCTATAGTTTTGCGATGTCTTTTCATAGGATATATGTATATATTAAAATTATGCACATTATCAATTCATATTCATTTTCTAGGTAACATACATGCTAAAAAAAATACTTAAACATGCTTCTCAAGGTACTCTTCTTAAATCTGTAGTCGCGTACTTGATTATCAAGACGGATGAAGTTCTATTTGTTAATAATGTTTCTTTTGAAATTTATTATGATATTCAAAAAAAATTTAATTTTCCAATACAAAAATTACAGTTTTATAATGCTAATAGATATTTTCCTGATTTGAAAAATCCAAAATCTTTTAACGAAAAGTGTTGTTATTCTAAATTACTATGTAAAAATGATTTACTTGTTACTATCACAGATAAGCATGAAGTGAGAGACTATGTGTTAGAAAAAATTAAAGAAAATATATTGATTCCACAAATATGTGTAGCAAAAAATTTTGATGATATAAATTTTGATATTTTGCCACAAAGGTTTGTACTAAAAACTAACTTTTCTTCAGGGCAGAACATAATAGTAAAAAATAAAAACATATTAAATATTGAAAAAACAAAAAAAATTGTTAATAAATGGATGAAAAATAGATATAGGGTTCAAGAGTTAATCTGGTTTCCGCAATGTATTGATAGAAAGATAATTATAGAAGAGTTTATATGTGATGAAAGTGGTGATATTCCAGTTGACTATAAGTTTTATGTTTTTAATGGGGTTGTTAGGTTTATAAATGTTATATCTGATCGTTTTAAAATTAAGAAAATGTCATTTTACGATCGTAATTGGAATTTTTTGACATTAAATAAAAACAATATTCAGTCTGATAGTAGTATGGAAAAACCTATTTTATTAGGGAAAATGATACACATAGCTGAAAAATTAGGAAAAGATTTTAATTTTATTCGTGTAGATTTGTATAACGTTAATAGTAAAATTTATTTTGGTGAATTAACGCCATATCCAGGTGATGGTAGGTCTAAGTTTGATCCAATTTTTTATGATTATGAATTTGGAAAATACTGGGATATAAATTTATCTCATAAAATGGAAAAATTATAAATCTAATGCAAAAAAAAAAAATTTATATAATTTAACAACATTGAATATTGGTGGTGTAGCAAATTATTTTAAATTATGCACATCTGTGTATGATTTAAGAATTGCTATATCGTGGTCTAACAAAATGAAAATTCCTTGGTTTATAATAGGGAATGGTTCTAATATTTTGTTCTCAGATGATGGCTTTCACGGTTTAGTCATCAAACTTGTTGGTAACTTTATGAGGGTTAATATAAACAATAACTCTATAATAGCAGGTTCAGGTGTGCTTTTGCCAAGTTTAAGTAGGCACTGTCTCGCCAATTGTTGGAGTGGGTTTGAATTTATGTGCGGGATACCTGGGACGATTGGTGGCGCGGTACGCATGAATGCTGGAACTAAGCAAGGCGAAATCAAAGATCACTTTGTTTCGGCTACGGTCTTAACCCATGATGGGGCGATCAAAAACTTAAGCAAAGAAGATATGCAATTTTCTTATCGTCATTCAATACTTGCAAAAACTCGAGATATTCTTCTTTCGGCTACTTTCGCAAAACATAAAGTGGCACCGAAAGAAGATATTCAAAAGACTATAAAGGAAATCATTGCATCAAGAAGACAGAAGCAACCCCGGATCAAGAGAAATTGTGGATCTGTTTTTAAAAGCCCTCCGGGAAACAAGCCAGCCGGTTGGTATATTGAACAGGTGGGTCTCAAAGGGTTCCGTGTCGGTGATGCTATGATTTCATATGAACATGCTAACTGGATCGTGAATCTTGGAAATGCTAAAGCATATGATGTGAAGTCAATTATTTCTTATGTCGAATATATAGTATTACAGAAATTTAATGTGTGTTTAGAGCGTGAAGTTTTATATATTCCTGAAGATTTATAAATTAAAAGGGTTTAAAATGAATGAAGCAAATTTTAAAAAAAAATTAATGTTGAAAATTCAAGGTGGTCAAGCACCTAATGGTACTGTCAAGGTTAGTGGCGCTAAAAACGCTGCAACTAAATTGATGGCAGCTGCTATGCTTACTAGTGACATTGTAACTCTTTATAATTTTCCTACTGAACTAATTGATGTTAGATATAAAGCTGATTTTATGAGTAAGATTGGAGTAAATTTGTCTTTTGACGATATTTCGTCTGTTGTCACTATTAATTCAAATAATATATGTATTCCAAATTTAGATAATTACGAATATCCTATACGTACGACATATCTTTTAGTTGCTGCCCAATTAAATAAAAACGGATTGGCTAGGATTCCGTATCCTGGTGGGTGTCGTATAGGTGATCGTAAGTATGATTTGCATGTGATGATTTGGGAGAAAATGGGTTGCAAAGTATCAGAAAAAAACGATTATATTGAAATAAATGGTCAATTAAAACCAGCGGAAATATGTTTTCCGATGGCTACGATCGGAGGAACAGAGAATGCTTTGATTTGTGCTGCAGGTATAGATGGAACTACATTTATACGAAATGCGTACGTATCCCCCGAAGTATATTGTTTAATCGAATTCTTGCGAAGTATTGGAGCGGATATTAGCACTGCAGGAAATAGTTTTATAAGTGTTACAGGGTGTAAAAAACTTAGAGGGTCTTCATTTAAAATTATTCCAGATCGGATTGAAGCCCTGACTTGGATTATTTTTGGAGTTCTTTCGCAAGGTAAAATTATTGTTGAAAATGTTCCATTTGACATTATGGAAGCTCCTTTGCTGCATCTTAAAGAAGCTGGTATAGATATTTTTCAAAATTCAACAGATGTGTATGTTAATAATAATTGTTTAAAAAACAAAAAAATCCAGCCATTTGAAATTGCTTGTGGGACATACCCTGGTGTGATTTCTGATATGCAACCTTTTTATACTATTTTAGGATTAAAAGCCCATGGAATTAGTCGTATTTATGATTACAGATACCCTGATAGAACTTCATATTTATCAGAACTAGAGAAATTTTGTCCCGATGCATTAAAATGGGAATCTGGAAAAATTACGATAAATGGTCCAAGTAAGTTTATTCCTGCAAATGCTGTTTCGACAGATTTAAGAGGGAGTATGAGTTTAGTCATGGCTGCGCTTCTCGCAGATGGTAATTCAACGATTATAGATGTAGAATTAGCACTTCGCGGTTACAACAGGCTTCTTGAAAAGTTACAAGGACTGGAATTGAGATGCAAAATTGATTATTGTTGATCATATATAGTTAAACTAATTTTTTCGTGGTTTTTGTTCGTAAATCAAGACAGAAGTGGCCTCGGAAATTTGCACAAGCCTTTAGGTGGAAACTCTGCTAGTCCCGCCCCCTCAAACGCAAATGATTAGGGAGCTGAGAATGACGAAGTAGACGAGACGGAAGCATTCAGCCGAGTTCAAGGCCAAGGTGGCCCTGGACGCAATGGCCGGCGACAATACCCTTGCCGAACTTGCGCATCGGTTTGAGGTGCATCCGAACCAGATCACAGAATGGAAACGGCAACTCAGCGAGCGGGCTGCCGATGTCTTCGGCAAACCATCCGTCAGCGAACCAGAGGTTGATCTGAAGATTCTCCACGCCAAGATCGGTCAACTGACGCTGGAGAACGATTTTTTAGAAAGCGCACTCAGCAATGTGGGATTGCTGAGCGCAAAGCGATGATCGACCGCGAACACAAAGTATCAATCACGAGACAGGCCGAACTGGTCGGAATAAGCCGCGGCAGCGTCTATTACCAGCCCCGGACGGTGAGTTCCGCCGATCTGGCACTCATGCGCCGCATTGACGAGTTGCATTTTGAGTTCCCGTTCATGGGCGCCCGAGCGCTCCGGGACCAATTGGTTCGAGCCGGATTCCGCATAGGCCGCAAGCATGTCGGCTCGTTGATGACGCGCATGGGGATAGCCGCGCTGTACCGCAAGCCCGGCACCAGCAAGAAGCATCCTGGGCACAAGGTATGCCCCTATTTGCTTCGGGGTCTGCTCATTGAAAGAAGCAACCATGTGTGGGCCCTGGACACGACCTACATTCCGATGGCCAAGGTTTTTGTATACCTGACCGCGGTTGTGGATTGGGCCAGCCGCAAAGTTCTGGCGTCGAAGGTCGCGATCACGCTGGAGGTGTGCCATGCCGTCGATGAACTCCAGGATGCTTTCAACCGTTATGGCACGCCGGAAATCGTAAACACGGATCAAGGCAGTCAGGTTACGGCTGTCGAGTTCGTAACAGTCGTCCGGGATCGCGGTTGAAGACTGAGCATGGACGGTCGTGGGGCCTGGCGAGATAACGTGGTTGTCGAGCGCCTCTGGAAGACAGTGAAGTATGAGCGGGCCTATCTCCACTCCTACGACACGGTGAGCGATGCCCGGCGGTCGATCATGGAATATATGGATTGGTACAACAAGGAGCGGCCACATTCACGGTTGGGCAGAAAAACCCCTGACGAGGTTTATGCCGAACGGATGCCACAGGTAAAAATGGCGATGTAAGAAAGGCTGAGATTTCACCTAAAAATTAGGCGAATCTGTTCAAACAAACTGATCCACTTCTAATCTCGATAGATTTCTGTTTCTACAATTTCATTAGTAATTTCAAAAGCCGAGTTAATTTATGAAAATCTGTTTTATTTTGGGAGAAATTGGCTACGGTGGTCATGCAAGATCTGCAATTTCAATAGCTATTGCTCTAATAAATAAAGGTCATGACGTTTTTTTTGTCGGAGGTAATAGCGGAGGAGAATTTTTATTAAAAGATAATGGTTTAAAATATAATATTTTCGATACAGGTTATAAAAAAAATTATATAGTTAAATTTGGTTTAAAATATAAAATACATAAAATACTTTATAAATTGAATCCAGATATAATACATGCATTTGATTTTTCAGGACTTTATCTGTCTGAGAGTTACGCGCGAAAATACGGAAAAAAAATATTATATACAATTTGTGGTGGGCCTGTGCCCCAAAAATTTATACCTTCGATGAAACCTATAATAGTTTTTAGCAAAGAATTATATGAAGGAATATATTCGTTGCATGAAGTTGATAAAGAAAAACTACTGATCAATGCTCAAAGAATATCCTTTGATGCGCTTCAAAATAGTAAATTCGATATTTATAAATGGTCTGAAAAAGATAAAATAAATTTTAACATCCCAATAGTTTTGTGCATTAGTCGTATAGCGAACTTGAAAATAAATTCTTTAAAAGAAGTTATTAATTGTATTGATATCGTGCTATTGTCAAAAAAAGTAAATTTGTTGATTATAGGAAGTATTGATGATTCTCATGCCTTTGCAGTTATAAATGAATTAGCTAAAAAAGTGAATGAAAAACACAAATTTAATTATGTAACAGTGACTAATATCGGCTCTGAGTACGCTTCAAAATTTTTAAGTATAGCAGATATTTTAGTTGGAGTAGGAAGGTCTGCGTTTGAAGGTATGTTTTTAGGAGTTCCGACACTCGTTTTAGGTGAATATGGATTTTCTAGTGTTGCAAAGAGCGCAACATTTGATCGTTTAATGGCATATAACTTTTCAGGGAGAGATGTTCTTAATCGTAAGAAAATTGAAATTAATCATATGGCTATAGAATTATTGCATATTTTGAATGATAATGAATATAAAAATCGTATTTCTGAAGAATCAAAAACATGGGTTCGAGATAATTTAGATGTAAATAAAGGATGTGAATTTTACGAAAGTATATATAATAAAGATTTTCCATACTTTGAAGTGCCAAAACGATTA
The DNA here is from genome assembly GCF_900114115.1 of Desulfomicrobium apsheronum. Lineage (NCBI taxonomy): Bacteria > Pseudomonadati > Thermodesulfobacteriota > Desulfovibrionia > Desulfovibrionales > Desulfomicrobiaceae > Desulfomicrobium > Desulfomicrobium apsheronum. Next base: position 89,491 of record NZ_FORX01000011.1, read on the forward strand.
ATTTTTTTTAAATATTGTATATATTCTTTTTTTAGACAAATATATAAAGAGATTGCTCCATATAGTATTCAGAATAAAATTAATTATTTTAGATTTAACAAATAAAAAAAATAAGTTGTTTAATTAATAATTAGGTCTTTCCGTAGTTCAGGTGCTTGTACCCTTGGCTGAACCACGGTCTCGCTTCACATTGCTTGTGGAGCGCTGGATCATAGATGTGCTCACGGAGTGCGAGGCAGTGGATGGCTCTCGGCGTTTGCTGAGACTCACATTGGATGATGTTTGGGGAGTAATGGAGTGGGTTGTACGACGAGGCCTTTCACGCAAAGGGCCCTTCCGATTCACTATCTTGGAAAGGACGAGAAGGCATTCCGCAAGGGCACTCCTAGATGACCATCGTCTGCGATCTTATGCGCAGCACGGTCGAGCATGTTTTCGTAGAGCGGAAGAAGAGCAGCCTAGAGGAATATTACCGCAGGCTCTCTCCAGGCCAAATGGATGCCTCCGAGCAATCGCAATGGATATGTGGGGGCCATATTTCACGGCGACCATGGCGCATGTGTCGGATGCCGGAGCCAAAATCGTCCACGACAGATTTCATGTCATGAAACACGTGAACGAAACCGTGGATAAAGTGCGCAAGCAAGAACATAAGGCCCTGATGGCTCAGGGCGACGAAACCCTCAAAGGGACTAAGTACCTTTGGCTGTTTCGGGCCGAGAACTTGCCTGCCAAGCATCAGTCGACATTCGACGCCCTCAAGACCAGCACTCTCAAGATTGCCAAAGCGTGGGCCATGAAAGAGAACTTGCAGTCATTGTGGGGCTATATGTCTCCTGGATGGGGACGTACATTCTTCAAGCGTTGGATAAAATGGATTGATCGTTGCGGATTGGAAGCTATGAAGCAGGTGGAACAGTTACTTTCGGGGCATCTTGAAAATATCCCGACTTTCTGACGGCACTAACTTGGGGACGTTTACATCTGCCTGCACTGATATAATTTTCTAAAGTTCATCAGTGTAGTGTTTTTTTTAGACTTTTAATCATGGATACGTTTGAATTTTTAGTAATCTCAAGTTATTTTTGTGCTTACAATCTAATATAATGATAAATTAAAGGTATTTTACAATGCATGATAAAGTCACTTGTGGCGAGTGGCATATTTTTTTTATGTCATTTTTAGTGTACTATATTTTCATTTTTATCGCATTTTTTACAAATATTTCAGTATTTAATGTTTTAGGCGCTATTTTATTTTTATTTATTTATTTAGTTTTGAATTTTAATTTTATGTTTAGTCTTAAAATAGACAAAACAATAATAATTTGCTTTTGTATTTTTTTTAATTGTATTTTTGCTTTTTTTTATAATTTTGATAAAATTCAATTTTTATATGTAATTAAGTTCTTTTATATTTTTTTTGTATATATTTTTGTTTTATCAAGTAACATTGTGCCAATCAATAAAAGTATTATTAAATATAAGTTTAGCGCATTGTTTATAATTTTTTTTATAGTTTCATTTTTATTTGGTAATATTGTTCAAGATGGATCTATAAGTCGAATTTCTGGAGTAATGGCTAATCCAAATAACTTATCCTTAATGGCTTTTGTTTTGATTTTTTTGATAAATGATGAAAAAGATAGTTTTCTTTTTAAACTAATTAATTACTTTGTATTTGTAGTTATTATATTGTTTGCATCTACATCTGGAGCAATAATTGCAATTATTATTGGCTTAATGTTTAAATATAAAAATAAATTTAAAGAGATTATGACAGCTTTGTCTTTATTGGCTTTTATTGGATTTTTTTTAATAAATTATATGCCTTCTTTGTTTAGAATAAAAAAACAATTTTCCGCTATACTGTCAGTTGATTTAGTAAATATAATTACCGGTAATATTCAATATGGTCGTCTTTTATCGATTTATGGTGCAGAATCACTTTCTGCTTTATGGAGGATCGCACATTGGTTTAAAGGCATGTCGATTTTTTTTAGCGGTTCTTTTTTTGAAATTTTGTTTGGTTTTGGTATAGGATCTACATCCATTCTGATGGGGACTTTACCCCATAATGACTTCCTCCGAATTTTGATAGACCAGGGCATAGTTGGTTTTTGTCTTTTTATTTATTTTATAATGCTAGTTTATTCGCGTACTCCACATGAATATAGATATATTTTTATTTCGCTTTGTGTATTTTTCTTTACTGAAAACAATATAGACAACTTGTTTTTTATGACAATTTTTATGTTTTTTTGTGGATCGATTCAAATTAAATTCTCTAATTTTAAAATTGGGCAAATTTATAATTTTTAATCTATATGTGTTTTTTTAAAAATTTAGTATCTATAAATTATGAAAATAGCTATTTGTAACAACTTTTTTTACATGCGTGGTGGTTCTGAGCGTGTAATGCTTGATGAATCTGAATGTCTTACGGAGATTGAACATGAAGTTGTACATTTCTCTAGGCAAAATTCAAATAATTATGCAAGCTCTTACTCTCATTTTTTTCCTTCAAATATTAATTATAGCGATCTTAACGTTTTTAAAAAAATTCAATCTGCTATTAATATAGTATATTCAAGACAATCTAAAAATTATTTTAATTCGTTTGTTAATATCACAAAGCCAAATATAATTCATGGTCATAATATTTATTCAGGACTTACGTATTCAATTGTTGACGTAGCAAAAAAATATAATATTCCGTTTGTTTTAACATTACATGATCTTAAATTGGCATGTCCTTCATATCTAATGTTGAATAATGGCAAAGTTTGTGAGCGATGCTTGTCTGGTAATTACTGGAATTGTACTATTTATCAATGTCACAAAAAAAATACTATAGCTTCTTTTATTGTTACGATTGAAGCTTATTTCAACAAGCTTTTTAGAAAATACGAATGGATTGATTCTTTTATTTGTCCAAGTCGTTTTCTGATTGAGAAGGTTAGCTCGGCAGGTTTTTTGCGTGATAAGCTCGTATATCTTCCAAATGCTTTAAATCCCCAAGCATACGTCCCAAGTTATGGTGCTGGAGAGTATGCATTATTTGTTGGTCGTCTTTCTCATGAAAAAGGCCTCATAACTCTCCTCAAGGCTTTTCAAGACATTGCTATGCCACTAAAAATTGCAGGAACAGGGCCGCTTGACGAGCAAGCGCGATCCTTTGTTCGCGATAATAACTTATCACACATTGGGTTTGAAGGTTATTGTAGCGGAGATAATTTAAGCAACCTCTATAAAAATGCAGCTTTCATTGTTGTTCCTTCTGAATGTTATGAAAATGCACCCATGTGTATTCTTGAGTCTTTTGCTTACGGAAAGCCTGTTATCGGGGCAAATATTGGAGGCATTCCTGAGTTGGTGATAGACGGAGATACCGGTCTCTTGTTCGAATCTGGTTCGCATGAATCACTTAGATCGGCTGTTACTTCCCTTTGGGGTCAAACTGCTCGGATTGACAAGATGGGACATGCTGCAAGAAATAGAATTGAAAATGAATTTTCATCTGCAAGGCATGTTCAAAAATTAATTGATATTTATGAAAGTGCAATATTTAAAAAGCGTTAATTTTTAATATCCGGGGTCACTGTGGAAGCTTCCGTAATTGTATCCTATCGCTGTCCTATGCGTTGCAAAATGTGCAATATTTGGAGTAATCCATCTTCCAAAGATAGAGAATTCAGGCCTGAATTGCTTAACAAACTTCCGAGGGTAAATCTTGTAAATGTAACTGGTGGCGAACCTCTGGTTCGTGAAGATCTGCCGGAAATTATCAGAATCCTGTTCACCAAGACGGACCGTGTAGTCATATCCTCGAGCGGGTTTTACGAAGAGCGCATATTCAAGCTTGCTGAAACATTTCCCAACCTTGGCTTCCGAATCAGCATTGAAGGGCTTTCTCGAAAGAATGATGAGCTTCGCGGAATAGAAGGTGGATTTGATCGGGGGCTTCGTGTTCTTCTTGGTCTTAGGAAGATGGGCGTGAAGGATATCGGCTTTGGAATTACCGTATCCAATAACAACTCCAAGGACATGCTGTGGCTCTATGAGCTTGGTAAGAATTTGAAAATGGAGTTCGCGACAGCCTCTTTTCATAATTCATTTTATTTTCATAAAGATGACAATGTCGTTACAAATCTTGAAGAAGTCAGTGCAGATTTTGAAGATCTGGCTAATAGACTGATGCGTGAAAATCGCCCCAAATCATGGTTTAGAGCGTTGTTCAATATTGGTTTAATTAACTATATTCATGGAAATAGACGCATGTTGCCATGCGAGGCTGGTTCTGCCAATTTTTTTATTGATCCGTACGGCGAAGTGCTCCCATGTAATGGGATGGAAGAAAAATACTGGTTTCAAAGTATGGGTAATCTTCATGATGTAGATGATTTTATGGAGATATGGGATAGTGAACGAGCCAAAGAGGTCAGGGCTAAAGTTGCTAAGTGCCCCAAGAATTGTTGGATGATTGGGTCTGCGTCTCCAGTCATGAAAAAGTATGTAAAGAAGATCTTGCCCTGGGTGGTCAAGAACAAGCTTAAAGTGCTGGCAGGTGGTCGAGTCGATGGATCGTGTTGCCCCCATTTTGATGTTGGTCAAGATCCCGATCAAGGGCGATCAATTAGATAGTAGTGATGGTAGTTCACGGTTCTTGTATATTAAGTTATGATCATTCTGTATATAGATTTAGAAATATTGATAAGCAAGATAGAGGTATTTGTCGCCTTAAGAAAATTTGTTTTGTTGGAGTAAATGCTGTGATTCTTAAAAATGTAACAGTTGGAAAGAATCTATTGTTGCAGCTGTATCTGTTGTATTATCTAATGTTCCAGATAATTGCGTTGTCGTAGGAAATCCAGCCAAAATTATATCCACATTTCATGATAATGGTTTAAATTAATTTTTTCTGAGCAATCTAGATGTATTTGGATCTCTGAGGCAAATATGAGGATGATATAATCGATTTTGTTTTCACGTAGGAGTTTCGAAATTTTTCTGTCAAATGAGTCAATTAATTAAAATAATAGGGGACATCGGCTCTTGATTTTCTGTAAAGCTTTACTCTCTGCTTCATAGTCGAACGCAACCAGGATCGTGGCTTGATCCGTCGTTGCTTCTTCGGTCATCCGCCCTACATTTTCCTTCTCTCCATTCCAATACAGGCACGAATGCGCATTTCGCATGAGGGTCATGTTTCTCTGCGCGGTCATATTGATGCCAGACAGCATCTGCTAGTTTTAGTTCGCTCAGACTCGGCATATCGTCTTTCACTCAAGTAAAATTTACGCAATCCACCCCCCCGTCTCTATTCTCTACGTGCTTTCTATGTATTCATCAGAATTCACACCCATCCCTTTTTTAAGGTAAGATAATAAAATCAAATCATGTGATTGCATAGTTTGGTTTTGATGGCTTCTTATTAATTATATCTGATTCTTTTGATATGTTAATATAAATTTAAGTGTATCTAATGTGAGCAATTTTTATAAATGCGGATATTAAAATTTATTTATTAGTTCGCTTAATAAATTATTTAATAACGATTAAAAGTGCAAATTCATGTTTATGAAGATATTTTAAAAATATAATAAGCATTATGAATTTATAACTTATCATTAACATGGAGCTTATGCTTTGATTAATAATTCGAATAAGCTGAAGATTGCATTTTTAGTTGTCAAGAATATAGCCCGTGGAGGTGGAATTGAAAAATACACCTTGGAGTTGGGGAGGCGCTTGGTTGCTCGTGGGCATCAAGTGATGGTTTTCTCAATGGGACATTACGGCGAGGTTGCTCCTGAGTACGCTGGGATGCAGGTTGTAAAGGTCCCGTGCTTGAGGCATTCAACTATAGAAAAGCTCTCTTCATCGGCGTCTGCTGTATTTCAGCTTATCTTCAAGGGCGAGAAATTCGACATAATCCATTTGCACAGTGTGGCCGCCGGGGCATTTGCGCCCTTGATCCGCCTCGGTTCAATGGGAAGATGTATCTTGCAGATGCACGGCATAGAATGGCAGCGCACTCGCTGGAGTTCGTTTGGCAAGAACATGCTGAAGATGTTCGAATGGCTGTCCCTGAAGGGTGCCCATGCCAAAACGGCAGTATCCAAAACGCAATGCAATTTTTTTCAGGCCCAAAAAGGCATGGATATGCGTTATATCCCAACCGGGGCCGAGATTAAGGAACTTTTGCCTGCCAAAGAGATTCTCGAGATGGGCTTGGAGACGGGTAAGTATATCCTCTTTGCGTCTCGTTTAGTCCGCGAAAAAGGAGCTCATTATCTTATCCCTGCTTTTCAGCAACTCGATACCGATTTCAAGTTGGTCATCGCTGGAGACGCCAAAGGTGAAGAGGGGTACAAGCGCGAACTCCGAGATTTGGCTGGCAGTGACCCCCGCATCATCTTCCCCGGATTTGTCGAAGGCCAGGCGCTGGGTGAGTTGTTCAGTAATGCCGCCGTTTATGTCCAACCTTCTGAGATCGAGGGCCTTTCAATCGCTCTGCTTGAAGCCATGAGTTATGGGAACTGCTGCCTCGTCAGCGATATCCCCGAAAACAAAGAGGCAATCGGCGATGCTGGTTTCACTTTCCAAAATATGAATGTCATCGATCTTCGGGACCAACTAGCCACGCTGATGAGTACACCTGATCTGAGAGTCGCAGTCGGCAAGCAGGCCCGTGAAAGAGTTTTGAATTGCTATAATTGGGATAAAATAGTTGATGATTTTGAATGCTTTTATATTGAACAAGCAAAAGTCAAAACATATTAGCCTTTTTAAATATTATTTTTAGTGATGATCTACTGCTGTCTCAGTAATTTGATTTTTATTTTGACGTTGAAGGTGTAATGGCTACTGTCACTCAAATCCGTGGAGCGCTCCTTGAAGAGGCTGTTTTATTCCTCCTTAGCCGAGTTGGATATCGAATTGTATATTATCCAGCCGATTCAATAGATCCTTCCGATATAAAAAATGGACGTTCTGGCCTTGAGTTGGAGGGGCGAGGTACCTGGCATCAAATTGATGCAATTGCCGAGCAATACTATACGCCTGCTTTCATGTATCCTCTTCGGCTTCTCGTTGAGGCAAAGTTTTATGCCCACAGCCCTGTTGGTTTAAATGTAGTTCGTAACTCAGTTGGCGTACTCAAAGATATATCTGAGAATTGTTTTTCAAAACATCGATTCCGTGGAGCCCTCAGTACCGTTAGATTCAACTACCAATCTGCTGTCTTCGGCGTTTCTGGGTTTACCAAACCCGCCGTAGAATACGCCGTTGCGCATCAAATATTTTTGATCGAATACAAAAATATTCCTGTAATTCAACCATTAGTCGACGCCATTCGGGATTTCGATGAGGGATGCTTAACTATACAAGGTATAAATAGCATTTCTGAAGTTCGAAAAATTCTGAGAGAAGCACTTAATATGGGATATTACTCTGTTGATTTGCATCGGTTTCTGAAAATTAAAGGGATCGAAATTGTTGATAAAAGGGTTAGAAGAGCAGTTCACAATATCAGAGGGTCGTACTTCGGAATGTTGCAGGGGAGATGGCCTATGCATCTTCTCACATCCCAGCCTCTCGCGGAAGATGCATTTACTTCCGATATCGTTAAGTGTCGATTGATTGGCGAACGTAACGGACACTGGTGTTTCACACCCGTAGACGTAGATCAAAACGATCCGGGATGGTTTGAGTTGCAATTTTTCTTGCCAGTTGAGCTTGCAAAAATTGTTGGCCAGCACTGGGGTGACTCACAGATGGTTGCAAATACTAAAGAACAATATTTTTCATTTATAACAATTACAGGAAAAATCGGAAATACATGGAGAAGCGTACGCCTTGAGTTGGATCAAAATTGGTTGAGACGGTATATAGAACAGGTAGTCAACTAGTATATAGGGTCTTTGTAAAAAATTTTCGATTTGTTATAAATTTGTTATTAAGGCTAGAATTAATATTAGATGAACATGGTTTAGGGATGACGACAGCGCAAATTCTAATAACAATACTCTCTTCGTTAATTTCTGGAATGGTTGCTGTAATTGTTTCGACAGTTTTTTATGTTTTTCATGAGCTCCGTAAAGATAAGCTTGAAACACTGAGAAGATTTGTGGGCAATCGTTATGATATACGTGGTGATGAATTCTCACGTGCGCTCAATGAAGTATTTGTAGTATTCGAAAAGTCTCCAAAAGTGATCGCTGCTCTATCTGAATATCACAAAAAAATTATAACACGACAAAATTCAGAAGATGAGTTGATAAAGTTGTTTAAGGCGATGTGTAATGATGTTAATCTAGGATATAGTGATTTTAATGACTCATTCTTTCTGCCCCCATTTAATACTCGATCAAATTGCTCCATGTCTAAAAACTTTGTGAAATCTTCATGTAACAAAAATAATCAAGATGTTCTAAATTTCGATATTTAAAGAGGATTTATGGAGAATAATTATTTTAATACTATTTTTATAGCCAAAGGTATCGGTATAGTTCTTGTCGTAATTGGTCATTGGAAAAGGCAGGGGGTCAGGTCTCGTTTTGACTTATCTTGGCAAATCTTTTAGCCATTCTCCATGTCACGCCCCTTACGCATCGAGTACCCCGGCGCCTGGTATCACATCATGAACCGTGGCCGCAGGCGGGAGAATATCTTTCTGAATTCCTCGGACTACCAGGCATTTGTCGATCTGCTGGCTAACGTCTCGGACATGTTCAAGGCGCAGGTCGCCGCCTTCGCGCTGATGTCCAATCATTACCATCTGCTCTTGTGCACGCCTGAGGGCAACATCAACCGCATCATGCGCCACGTCGGCGGCGTGTACACTCAAGGCTTCAACCGTCGGCACGGGCATGACGGCCAGCTTTTCCGCGGGCGCTACAAGGCTATTCTGGTTGATGAGGAAGAGTATCTCTCGGGCCTTGTCCGCTACATCCACCACAACCCCCTCAAGGCCGGCTTGGTCGCGAACCTCGACGAACACGCCTGGACCAGCCATCACGCCTATCTTTCGGACAGCAGCATCTGGAACTGGATGCACCGTGCGCCAGTCCTGAAGCGTTTTTCCGATGACCTGGACGAGGCCCGCAAGGGGTATCTGCGGTTCATGGCCGAGGAGGACGACGAAAGGGTGGAGCAGGCGTTCTCGATGAGGAATCTGCCGTCCATTCTAGGCGGGCTGGACTTCGTGAAGAAGATCAAGGGACGGTTCTTCACGGAGAAGCGGCATCGCGAGGTTCCGACAGCCAGGGTGCTGGCGCCGTCGATTCAGGAAGTCACGGAGGTTGTGGCGGCGTATTACGGCGTGGACGAGGCGTCGCTGTTCCTGATGCGCCGGGGCGTGACCAACGAGCCCCGGGATCTGGCCATCCATCTGACACGCACGCTCTGCGGAACGCCCTTGCAGAAGATTGCCGACCGCTTTTCCATCGGCAGCTACAGTTCGGTCAGCACCGTCCTGACCAGGGTTGGCCGGCGCCTGGCCCGGGAACCGGAGTTCAGGACAAGGTTTGATGAGGTGCGGGGCGGGTTTGGGGCTGGGTCGGCTGGGTCTTTGAGACCAAGAGTAGACAGAAATAATTGATTTTTTCTTTCAAAAGGGCTGTTTTCGGGTCTTAGAGCGACTTTTTTCTTTCAAAATTCTTTTTTTATGGCTCAACTATATGAAATATAGCGATTAAACTTGTCACGCAGCCAGTCAGTATGCCGATTGGGCAAATCGGAGTGTTTGTACGTACTCGGTCGCTACGCCACGCGCGCGCATGTCTTTCATTCCGGCGAAATTTACGTAATCCACTCCTGCGCTTTTTTTCTCTATGTAATTTCTCCGCATTCACCGCAGTTCACGGCCATCCCGTCCCTAATGTAAGATCACAAATTCCTGTCACGCGGTCGCACAGTTTTGTCCGGAGACGATGCCGCTCTTGGGCAGGGCAGCGGCTTCCCTCGACACGTTTTCTTTTCCCATCAAAGGTAACGGGCCATTCCTATGAACACTGATCTCGCCAAGCATTTCCAAAACGCATTCCAGGAACGATTCGGCAACGATTTTGTCGACGTTCAACTGCGCGGCCTGCCGCATGAAATTCACGGCTCCGTCCGCATGAAAAACCTCTGCCCCGAAATGCAGCGTTTGGCGCAATCGATGGAGGCGGAGTTTGCTGAAATGGATATGGCGCTCACCCTAAATATCATCAAAGCCTAGGCGGCCGTTGAAAAATCCGTTCTGGACTGCGTTGCTCTCTCGATTTCCAAAGGCTCATGTAGACGGCTACACTTCACCTTTGAAAATCGGTTCGCGCCTTG
>NZ_FORX01000011.1:100105-130768 GCF_900114115.1 Desulfomicrobium apsheronum
AAATCCGTTCTGGACTGCGTTGCTCGCTCGATTTCCGAAGGGCTTATGTAGACGGCTACACATCACCTTCGAAAATCGGCTCGCGCCTTGCCAGAATGGTTTTTGAACGGCCTCTCGGAGAACCGTCTGGGTCTCGGAGACCAAGGCAAGAAGCTGCGCTGGGACTAGATATTTGAGGTCCGTAGGGTCACGCTGGAACTGGCGAAAAGGCTTGCCAATGGGTCTTGACGTATCTACTATGTAGATACTTTAAGCAGGGAGGATGACATGGAAGCAAAAACCGTCAAATGGGGCAACAGTCTGGCGCTCAGAATACCAAACGCAATCGTCAAGGATTGCGGTCTTTCCGAGAATACGCTCGTCGATATCTCGTTCAGAAAGGGGGAGATTGTCATTAAGCCCGTGCGCAAGAGATACGTGCTGTCCGAGCTGCTGGCCGGGATAACCCCCGAGAATATTCATGGCGAGGCCGGCATGGATGAACCCGTAGGTCAGGAGCTGTTGTGATGTACGTTCCTGATCGCGGCCATGCCGTATGGATGAATTTCAACCCCCAGGCCGGGCATGAACAGGCTGGCCATCGCCCGGCGCTGGTTGTCTCGCCCGCTTCGTATAACGGGCGTACAGGGCTGGTGCTGTGTTGCCCGATCACGAATCAGATCAAGGGCTACCCTTTCGAGGTTAAGATTGAGGGCAATCCTTCGATCTCGGGGGTTGTGTTGGCGGACCAGATCAAGAATCTGGATTGGCGGGTTCGGGGCGTGAAGTTTGTATCTGTGGTGGACGACTCCGTGCTCGAAGAGGTTGTCGCCAAGTTTGAAGCGCTGCTTCGGTCGGAATGAGCATGAGCCGTGCGCACCCCTTCAGCCTGCCTGGCCAGATGCGTCTCCTGCGCACGGTATCCCACCTCAAGTCTCGGCAGATCTTTTTCCAACTCCTGCGCCGCCTGGGACCAAAGAGGCGGGTGTCCGCTCCAGTGGGCATTGCCCGGAGGCCGGGCCTGTCCCTGACGCCGCCGCTACCGCGCCACTGCGGCGGCGAGCCATGGGCCCTGACCTTCATCGGCGTGCGCAAGACCTTCGATCCCGACCGTTTCGATTGGCCCCGCATGGATCAGGACAAGCTTTGGCGCTACAACCTGCACTATTTCGACTTCCTGCACGAGCCGGGGCGGACCAACGGGCCGGAGCTGATCGAGAGCTGGATCGCGGCCAACCCGCAAGGGCGGGAGGATGCCTGGGAGCCGTTTCCCGTGTCGCTCAGGCTGGTCAACTGGATCAAGTTTTTCCTGTCCCCCGGCGCGCCGTCCCCGTTGCCTCCGGCGTGGCTGGAAAGCCTGGCCCTGCAGGCCGAATGGCTGACCGGGAACATCGAATACCACCTGCTGGCCAACCACTATTTCAAGAACGCCAAGGCCCTGGTCTTCGCCGGGACCTTTTTCGAGGGCGCACAGGCGCAAAAGTGGCTGGAGCTGGGTCTGCGCATCCTGGGCGAGGAGCTGGGCGAGCAGATCCTGCCCGACGGCGGGCATTTCGAGCGCAGCCCCATGTACCACTGCATGATCCTGGAAGACTGCCTGGACCTCTGGAACCTCTGTCAGGGCAGCGGGCTGGACGCGCTCTCTGCCTTTAGGGAGCGCCTTGCGGCCGTGCTGCCGGGGATGCTCGCCTTCGCGGGCGGCCTGACGCACCCCGACGGCGGCATCGCCCTGTTCAACGACGCGGCCCTGGGCATCGAGCCGGGTCATGCGGAGCTCGCGGCGTATCACGAACGCCTGGGCGGCGAGCCGGTGCAGGCCGGCCACGGGCGGGTGCTGTCCTTCCCCGGGAGCGGCTACTACCGCCTTTCGCCACGCCCCGGAGGCACGCTGATCATGGACTGCGGCCCCATCGGCCCGGACTACCAGCCCGGTCACGCCCATAGCGACACCCTGAGCTTCGAGCTGTCCCTGGACGGGCGGCGGGTCATCGTCGATTCGGGGTGCTGTCAGTACCTGGACGGGGATATCCGGCGCTACAACCGGGGCAACATGGGCCACAATTCCCTGACAGTGGATGGAATGAACCAGACCGAGGTCTGGGGCGCGCACAGGGTCGGACGCCGCGCCCGGCCCGTCCATGCCAGGGCCGGAGAGGAGGGCGGAGCGCTTTTTGCCGAGGGGGGGCATGACGGCTTCTTGCGCTTGTCCGGAAGCCCCGCGCATCACCGGCGCATTGTCTGGTCAGGCGAGCGTATCGAGATCCGCGACCGCGTTGACGGACGGGGCGTGCATGATCTGGAAATGCGCCTGCATGTACACCCGGATTGCCCTGTACGTCAGGACGGCGGATTTGCCATGCTGAATATGGGCGAAGCGTCGCTGCGCGTCGAGCATGACGCGGGCAGGCTGCACATCGAGCAGGGCTGGTATTGTCCGCATTTTGGCCACGCAGAACCCTGCGTGGTTATCTGCGTCCGCGTCCGGGCGCAGCTTCCCTGGCTGGGGAGCTTCTTCATGACCAAAATGAAGGCCTGACCAAAACGCGCCGCTTCTCTGGGCAAACAGGAAACCTTCCCGGTCCTCTACGTGCGCCAGACCGTCAGCCTGCCGTGGGAGGGTGGGTTCGTGCTGGAGAGGGGAGGGTGAGGCGGGCTGATTTGCCTTGACGGAACCTTTTGGCCGGGCTGACCAGGCGGGTCGCACGTAACAGGTACATGAAAGAGTCGCGCTCACGGCCCAGGGTAAGGTCTTCCTGTTATCTTTTTAAAATCGATTTTCGCTTTTGGTGGTTGCCGATTTTCTTCAGTAATGATCCATTCTTCCAATATCTGATGCTTCGAATCGTCCCACACGATCAAACCTTTTTTCAGCCACGTCACAATAAGCTGCAAAGGGCTGAAATTTCCTTTGAAGTCGTCAGAAAACTCTTGCGTGGCAAAATCAATTATCCCTTGATCCCCTGTAGATATGGCGAAGCCCTGCGACAAAGCGTAGGATACAACCTCTTTGTCAACGCCGCTGAGATCAAAAATATGATCAGTCCTTGTATTAACGATTCCTTCATCGAGCATGCGTTTTATTAAATTGTAATAGGCAATATATTCATCATTTTGCATTGCGCTTGATGTGACGGGGGCGATACGAGACTTGTATTCTTGTCGCCACGGATATTTGGACTTGAATTTTTGTGTCTTGACTATTTCTCGAGCGACGTTTGGAAGGGTAATCATTTCAAATGCAGAATCAGTAAACATATTTGGCGCTATACGTATAAGCATGAGAATCGAGCATGTGTCGCATAATATAATCATGGATTACGCCTCGGACTTGATGCGAACCAACTCTGTCTTTGCTTCGACCGCGTCGAGTTCACTCTCTATGCTAAGAAGTTCGCATAACCTGCGAGGGCTGATTTTGTCACTCTGCTCGATTATATGCTCCAGATAAACAGGGCTAATGCGCTCCCAGCGTTCAATATATTCTCTGGCATCCCTGGCCTTGAAAAAGAACTCACGCACCGTTGGAGACTTTTTACGTAAATTTGTCTCGAAACGGTAAAGACTATCTCCAAATGCAGGAAGTGTATTCCCGATCCGCTTTTGAATGGCGTGGAGCGTGTGATGATTTTTTTCAGAGAATTTAGCAAGTTGAGTAAGCTGTGTTTTTACATCGAGTCCTTGAATAGCTTCATTAAGGAATAAAAGATATTTTTCTGTCAGCTGGGCGTGACTTGCTATGTTATCGCAAAAATCTTCTTCCTCGTTGCTGTATACAAAAGAAGCGTCATACGCATTGCTTTCGTCCCGAATGGAATGAATGGCTTCATGTAGGACGCAAAACACAAAATCCAGAATCTTGGTTTCGAAATTTACAAAAACGACCCTATGGTTGTTTATTTTTGTGTAGAATGCATATGCTTTAATTTTTTCATGGAAATCGGAAAAAACAAGATTCACACCCAGACTTTTCAATAAAAGGAATACGTGATCGAAATTCAAGGGGGCGTCATTTTCAATGCCGCCGAGTTCCCTCAATGCCGCTGAGGCCTTTGCGATCTCCGCACCCGTTTTCTTGTAAATTCTCAGGCTTTGTACAAGGCCGGGATCGGAGGCCTCCCGGAAGAACAATTCAAATGCCGCAGCAAGATCCGTGGCCTCTTTTTGCATGGTATCGTTGATTTTTGCATTTTTTCTGGTGCGATGCATCGGCACCGTTATGCGCGAATCAATCTCCGACAAAAAGAACGTGTCGGGGGGTGTTTCAAGCACTTTGCATAACCGTAAGAGATGCCCACCCTTGGGAACCTGCCCCTTGATCCAGTCATTGATGGCCTGCCGGGAAACGCCAACCAGTTCCGCCACGCTTGTGAGCGTGAGACCCTTGTCTTTTGCCAATGTTTTTATCTGTTGACCGTGCCAGCTCATTGTGTACCTCTCCTGTGTAAAGTTTACTTTACTTATTGGCATGAGAAAGTCAACAAATGAGCCGTTTTCAGGTTATGAACTTGACATGCCGCGATGCCACACGTGCTGGCAGAAAATACGTAATCCATCCGCCAGTCCTTTCTCCATACGTGCTTTTACCGCAATCGCCGGGGTTCACCGGCATAGTATTCCCAAGGTACTCTAGTAAGATACCGGGTCGCGTGGCCGCATCTTCCGATTCGCGGGCGATGCCGATTGCGCGCACACGGTTCAATTCTCGCGCAGTGGAGATTGCATGCACATCCTTTTCTTGTCCCATTATTTCCCCCCCGAGGTGAACGCACCCGCCTCCCGTACCTATGAGAACGCCAAGCGCTGGGTTCGCGCCGGGCATAAGGTCACGGTCCTGACCTGCCACCCGAGCCATCCAGGCGGGGTGGTCTATCCGGGGTTCACAAACTCGGTCCATGCCTGGGACGAGATCGACGGTATCCGCGTGCTGCGCGTCGGCACGTACCTGAGCGCCAACAAGGGTTTCATGAAGCGCATCTCCAACTACGTGTCCTTCATGCTCTCGGCCGTGGCCCAGTGCTGGAGGGTGCGGGACGTGGACCTGGTCGTGTCCACATCGCCCCAGTTCTTCTGCGGCATGGGTGGCTACTTCGTCTCCCGCCTGAAGCGATGCCCGTGGGTGCTGGAGATCCGCGACCTGTGGCCCGAATCCATCATCGCCGTGGGCGCAATAAGGAATCGCCGGGTCATCAGGGCCCTCGAAGGCGTCGAGAGCTTCCTGTACCGCAAGGCCGACCACATCATCTCCCTGACCAAGGCCTTCAAGCGCCACATCACGGCCCGGGGCGTTGGCGAGGAAAAGGTCAGCATCGTCACCAACGGCGCGGACCTGGAGCGCTACGCCCCCGGCGGGCGCATGAACGCGGTGCGCCGGGAGCTGGGACTGGGCGAGGACGTCTTTCTGGCTTCCTACATCGGCACCCACGGCATGGCCCACGGCCTGGGGACGGTCCTGCGCGCGGCCAAGCGCCTGGAGAACGTGCCGAACATCCGGTTCCTGCTGGTGGGCGACGGGGCGGAGCGCGAGAAGCTGCTGCGTGAAAAGGACGAGATGGGCCTGACCAACGTCATCATGCTCGGCCAGCAGCCCAAGGAACGCATGCCGGACTTCCTGGCCGCCACGGACGCCTGCCTGGTGCTGCTCATCAAATCGGAGCTGTTCAAGACGGTGCTGCCGTCCAAGATCTTCGAGGCCATGGCCATGGGGCGGCCCATCGTGCTGGGCGTGGAGGGCGAGAGTCGGGAACTGGTGGAGGAGGGCGGGTGCGGCCTGTGCATCGAGCCGGAGAACGACGCCGAGTTGGCCGAGGCTGTGCTCAAACTGGCGCGGGACCCCGGATTGCGCCGGGAGCTTGGCGAACGGGGGCAGGATTATGTTGCGCGCAATTTTGACCGTGAAACGCTGGCCGTGCGATATCTGGGGATTCTGGAAGGCGTGGTCGAGAAGGGGGCGAAGTTGCTGCGGGAGCTTGCAAGGCGCAGCCTGTGAGGCCGTTGAAAAATCCTTTCTGGACTGCGTTGCTCCCCGATTTTCAAAGGCTCATGTAGACGGCTACACATCACCTTCGAAAATCGGCTCGCGCCTTGCCAGAAAGGTTTTTGAACGGCCTCCGGGGAGTTGAAAAATCCTTTCTGGACTGCGTTGCTCTCTCGATTTCCAAAGGCTCATGTAGACGGCTACACCGCGTCTTGTCGGATTGTTTTTTTGAGTGACTTTCGAGTGGCCTGTTTGGCTCATTTTCTCTCGTACACCACCAACCCAGAAAGAATGTATTTCAGCATGTTCTCGGCATGTTGGTACTCCCTGCCCGGAAGGTGCCTTGAGATGTCGCGAACAAGATGCTCGTTCGGCGTTGTGTCTTCTCCGTTTTCGAGCATGATGCGCAGCAGGTGCAGCGCAGTGTCCGCCGATGCCATGGCGGCCATGTCCTGGCCGAGCAACTCGGCGCCGGCCGTCTCCATGTCGAACCCGTGGCGCTCCATCAGTGCCGCCTCTGAATCGAAAAGCCGGTCCTTTGTCACTTCGCCATAAAGGCGCAGGAGCAGAGCCAGATCCTGGGCGTCTTTGTTTGAGGCATATCGCCTGTCGTTCCAGGCCAGCAGTTTCAGTATGGCCAATCCCGGCAGGGAAACAATGTTCACGACCAGCCCGCCGTTAATTTCCATCTGTAAACAATGCCGGAGCGCATCGTCGAATCCGGTCACGCACATCATCGGGTCATCGTCTGGCGGCCAGACAATGAAGCCTTTGGCATCAGCCAGGCCACCGAAGGGCACGGCGTCGATGATGACGCCTTTTGGGGATCGAAACCTGTGCGTCACCGTCGTATTGCGTTCGAATCCTCTGTCCGCCAAAGTCTCACAGAATTCCGAAAACTCTGCCCACGATCCGACCATGACTCCGATCAGGCCGTTGAAAAACGGCGATCTACTGCGTCAGCAAAATTAGCCAGACCGCTTATGTATGCGCAATACACTGCGCCCCCTGGCTATTTTCGCTTCCTTGCATCTCACCATTTTTGAACGGCCTGCGAATTTCGACAGGTAGCGATATCTACATCCGCCGTTCCCGGGTCATGTCGTGAGTGTGCTGAAGAAGCATGTCCCTGGCCATGGCTCCGACCAGGAGGAAGGGGATCCGGCGTAGCGCTGCCGCTTCGGAGATCATGCGCAGCGCATCGGACTTGTCCTCATCGAGTTCTTTCGAAGTATGGGGCCAGGAATCGTTCATGGATGATCTCCGCAGTTTCGATGTTTCTTGAGTCGCCGCTGGCCAGGAGGTCGGCGTAAATGATCAGCGGGGGAGCCAGATCGTCGTGCTCCCAGTGATAATCAAAGCGCCAGAAGGCCTTCAGGCATTCCACCGGTCCCTGCGGATCCTTTTTGAGACGGTTGGCCATGGCGAAATCCTTCAGTTCCCCTTTCAGGAAGAACGTCTGCATGGCGGGTTTGATGTGGCCCGTGAGGATCGCCGCCGCCGTCTCGCCGCCCAGATAGTGGGCAGGGCCCGCCATGCCGCGCCAGGTCGGTTCAGCAGGTGAGAAGCGCCCGAGGAGCAGCTTCGGGCGGAGACGCTCGGCGTACTCCGGAACCCACCGCCGCAGCAGTTCTTCCACTCTGGCAAGGGCCCTGCCACGACCGCCCCTGTCGACAATGAACCCGGCCCGTTCCAGGGCGGCCACGGTATTCGCCACTGTGCCTAGGGAGACGCCCGCGAGGTCTGCGATATCCCGGTACGCGGCCGATGTGTGTTCGGGCATGCACAGGAGCGTGAAGACGACCTGCAGGCTCATGGGGTTGAATACGAAACCCGTACCGATGTTGGCATCCAGGGCACGTGCTTGCCCCACTACGTAGATGTAGTAGGGCGGCGTGTTGATGAACAGGTTGCCTGACGCGTCCATGAAGGGGATGCCAAGCCCCTTGAGCTTCTCGGCCAGGTTCCGGTTTACATACGGAGCAATCAGCAGGCAGGAGCGGTTGAGATTCCTGACTCTGGCCGTCACAGGTCCGAGGGTGGCGGCGGTCAGGTTGCGCACGACTTCTGCCGGCCAACGCACCGCCTCATCCTGACCGCGTAGGGTCACAACCGCGTCGATGCTCTCCATGTCCCGAATCCCGGCCTGCTCAAAGCTGAATTCCAGCCCGGTCAACCGCGAAGCGGCCTCGACAGCCTGGCTCAGGATGCGGCTTTCTTTCTCGTGCATATCGGGCCCCTCCCGTGTGTGTTCATTTTTTTGCCGTGTATAATAATTTTGAACACGCGTAAATAGTGAACACGAGCGCGGCTGGGTTTCTGATGTCCGGTGGGGGCAGGGCTGGGTCTCTGAGACCAAGAGTAGAATGAAATAATTGATTATTTCATTCAAATAGGGCTGTTTTCTATGGCTGGGTCTCTGAGAGCTATAGCTGGGTCTCTGAGACCAAGAGTATTGAGGTAATTCCTCGCGTACAAATCTGTGCGGGGGGTGCCGGGTAGCCGGCATTCCTACCGCGACCCATGAGTACAAACTGAAGCCGGCACGAACTGAGCTCCGGCGCGGTTTTCACCTTGCCCGGCCAGGATGGGAGGTGAATTTGTCACCGCCCGCTTCGCCCGGTGACGAATTTTTTGCTATTTCAGGGCGCTTCTTTTTCCGGATCACAAATTCCAAAGGGCGGGGATTTTCTGTTGGTATTCTCAATCCCAAGCCTTTTATCACTTTGATTGCCGTCGAACGCCCGCATTCGTGCAGGTTGATGTCTTTGGTTCTTGCCCCAGTAAATCCGATACAGGGCACATGATATGGCATTTCCAAAAGTTCTCTGGTAATTTGACACCACCATCGTGAATTCACTTCTTGCATTCCGCCACAGATGGTCTCTTTGTTTCTTTCCTCAATGTGAGCGATTACTCCATATCCAAAAATCGACCCATCATAGACAACATACAGATGCTCTCCGACCTCCCCTTTACATTGGTATGTTGGAAAGAAAGCTGGATATTCCGGCTCGCCCAATTTTTTAGTGCGATCTTTGGTCTTGAGTTGCGAATTCCAGATTTGTTGTGCGGCAAGTCGTTCAGGATCTGTTTCTTTTGAAATTGTGATCAGGATCATATGCGCCATTCAAAGTGATAAATTGCTGATGTTGCCTTATGGCAAATCCTCAGATTAAAAATATGTGTAGAGCTTGCTCATATAGGCTTTTCAAAGTTTAAAATGATCAAATATCAACACAAATAACATATTATTAAAATAATTGAATGGCAAATCGATATGATATTATGTTAAAGCGCTCATTTTGCTTTGAATGCTTTAGAATGCTATCATGACAACATCGCACGGGACAAGAAATCTCATGCAATTTATAATGCGTATATTTTACTCATATTTCGACTGTCAGGGTGTTTTTCTAAGGAGGCAAGGGGCTTGTGAAAGTGCGCAGACATGACCTGCCGGGTTGCGGGTCCTCAGTCAATGGGCTTCAGAGGGAGTCGAACGCGAAACGTGGTGCCCTTTCCCGGTTCCGTCTCGAAATCGAGCAGGCCGCCGTGCTTGTTGACCACGATGTCATGGGAGATTGCCAGCCCTTGTCCGGTGCCCCGGCCGACATCCTTGGTTGTGAAAAAGAGGTTGAACACCTTGTCCCGGATGTCTTCCGGAATACCCGGGCCGTTGTCCTGGACGAGGATGACCGCGTAATCGCCGTCCTTTCTGGTCGTGATGGTGATCAGTCCCTTTTTCGATGTCCCGTGCACGCCATCCCCGATGGCATTTGCTGCGTTGATGATGAGGTTCAGCAGGACCTGGTTGATTTCAGCCGGGTTGCAGTGGATTGCCTCCAATTCCGGATCGAATTCGGTGATGACGTCGGCAACGTAGCGCCATTCGTTGCGAGATACGACCAGCGTACTTTCGATATGCTCCCAGATGTCGGTCTGCCTCATGCCTTCGGTTACGGGAAGCGAAAAGCGTTTCATGGCCTGGACAATGGAGCTGATGCGGTCGATTCCGTGGAAAATCCTGTCGATCGTTTTCGGAACCTCCTCAATGACGAATTCGAGATCTATCTCCGCGGACAATGTTTCGATGGCCATGACGAAGTCGCTGCTTCCGGACGCATCGACGGAGGGGAACTGTCCGGTCATGCGCGCCAGCCTGTTCAGCCCGTCGCAGGCCTCTTTGAGAAAGGTCATGGAGTCGCCTATGTACTGCACTGGTGTGTTGATCTCATGGGCGATGCCCGCAGCGAGCTGGCCCACCGCCTCCAGTTTTGCAGTCTGGGCCAACTGGGCTTCGAGGAATTTCATTTCGGAAACGTCCTCGCCCAGAATGAGGAACCCGTCGGGAGTGCCGTGCTCGGCCAGCAGGGGGGTGATAGTCACGACATGAAAGATCTGTTTTCCGCCGGGGCTTATGTGGCAGATATTGTTGATTCGTGTGGCTTTCCCGCTGTTGCGTGCGGCTTCGATACTTTCGGCGAGCCTGCCCCAGGAACCGGGGAGTTGCAGGTGGTCGAGGCGTTTGCCGACAACGGTCTCGGCCGACAAATTGAAGGTTTCCTGGGCCGCCTGGTTCCACCGTGTCACCGTTCCGTTGCTGTCGAGCCCGACGAGCACTGCGGTTATGGATGAGAGTATCTGGTCGATTTCCCGGTGTGCCTGCTTGCGTTCGGCAACCTCCACGAGAAGGTGCGCGTTTGCATCGGCCAGTTCCTCCGTCCGTTCGGCGACCATATGCTCAATGTTGGAGTACGCGAGCTGCAATGCCTGCTCCGCACGCTTGCGGGATGTTATGTCACGGCTGACTCCAATGAGGCCGATTATTTCCCCGTTCGGGCCGAGGCAGGGTGACTTGACCGTGTCGATCAGCTTCCGTGTTCCGTCGGGATACGTTATCCACTCCTCGCTGCTCCGCTGACTGCCTTGGGCCAGCATGGCCGCGTCATGCCACCTGAATTCTGCCGCGACCTCCTCTGGGAAAAGGTCATGGTCGGTCCGGCCGATGAAATCATCCTTGGGAAGTCCAACAAATTCTTCGAACCGCGAATTGCCTCCAAGGTATGTTCCGTTGATATCTTTGAAGAATATTATGTCGGGTATGGAGTCGAGCAAAGAAATGATCAAGGCGGACTGCCGTTGCAGTTTTTCTTCGGCTTCCTTTCTTTCGGTGATGTCGACCATGACGGACAGGAGATAATGTTTCCCCTGGTTCTGGATGACTTCGCCAGATATGATCCCGCTGCGGATCGAACCGTCCTTGCAGGTGATGAGCAACTCCTGCGAAGCGCTTTTGCCATCCTGCAGAGCCTGTTGAGAAGATACGTTGAGGATATTGGCGTTAATGATTCCAAGCTCTACGGCCGTGCGTCCGAGGGCCTCCTCACGGGTAAATCCCAACGTGGTGACCCAGGAATTGTTGACATCGACAAACCGTCGGTCGGGAAGCGAACTGAGGGCCATGGGGTTCGGGTTGAACCGGAACAGGCTTTCGAAGCGCTGCAACGATTCCTGCTCCGCGGAGAGGTTTTTCGATATACCGAAGATGCAATTGAGGCCGTTCCATGTGCCTTGCCAGATGCGCGTCTCCACGGGCACGAGAGAGCCGTCCTTGCGGGCCAAGGGGAGCGGGCAGGTCTTGCGGAAGCCTTGCAGCATGTCGCGGAAAATCGTTTCCACCTCCTGCCGTCTGTCGGACGGATGAACGTCGAGCACGTTCATGGATCGGAGTTCTTCAATGCCGTACCCCAGAGTGGTCGCGGCGGCCGTGTTCGTGAAGTGGATGGCCCCGTCGTGGGTGCAGACCCATAGCGGGTCCGTCATTGACTCGAAGAAGTAACGGAAATTGTGTTCGCTTTCCTGCAGCGCTTCTTCGACCGCCCTGCAGGCGTCTTCGCCGCGTTCAAGATCGGCAATCCTCTCCTGAGCCTTGCGCAAGTCCGCCAGGAGATCCTCTCTGTTCATGTTCGAATAATTCATGAATTTTCCTGAGATGAAGAGTGCCGGGATACTCTTGGATCCGCCCTCTCTGCAGGAGCGATAAAGCCGAAGAGCGCCTTGTCACGGTGAGGGCAGGCCAATATTTCTGATGGTACGCCATTCCGAGTACTCATAAGTACATATCTTGTGGGTTTTCTTCAAGATCAACTCGTTGAGATCAGACGGAAGAATCCACTTTCGGTGCATCAAGGCTGTATGCGTTGATCAGGAAATCCTTTCATCAAAAAGGGCTGTTTTCGGACCTTGGAATGATGTCACTGCAAAAAGTCGTCATCCCCTTGAAGAAGGGGATCCATGCCTTTTTAACTATCTGAAAAGAATGGATCCCCGCCTTCGCGGGAATGACACTCGGGTTCTTTTGCGACTTTTTGCAGTGTCGTCTTAGAATGCTTTTTTCAGATTAATTCGTCATCAAGCCAGTAAGGATGCCGATTCGAGCAATTTGGCGGGTTTGTAACTAGACGCCCGTTATACAACAAGGACACATCGCTTTGGTCTCTGCAAAAAATACGTAATACGTTTCTCCATCTACGTGCTTTTCGCGCATTCTACGGAGTTCGCATCCATTATATTTCCAATGTATATTCAAAAAATACCGTCTCGACCGCGTCGTTTGGTTTGGAGACGATGCTGCTTTTTGGCAGCCGCTTCCCTAGACACGTTTTCTTGTCAAGTCAAAGATAACGAGCCATTTTGATGAACATTGATCTCGCCAAGCATTTTTAAAACCCTATCCCAGAGGAAACGGTCCGGCAACGATTCCGAGGCGGTTCAAATGCGCATGCCTGGCACAAGCGCGTCTTGCGAGGACAGATTTTGAGCGGTTTCCGGCGGACGGACCAGGGTCTTTGAAATTGTGCGCGTGGCTACATCTCAACAAATTTAAACGGAGAGGATGCTTGTGCCTTCCAATAGAAATTCTGATGTATATGGGATGTCATTTTCTAAGGACATCATCTGTAAAGTATGGAGTAAAGGCGTAGTGATTCAAGGCTACAACCCAGATGAATGGCGCTTTGACATCTGTGGAAGCCCCATGAAATTTAGTGCTTATGGGGATATTGAATCAGAGCATGGCTGGGAAATAGATCATATCAGGCCGGTTTCCAAGGGCGGTTCAGACGAGCTTTTAAATCTTCAGCCACTTCAATGGGAAAATAATCGATCCAAGGGCGACAGGTATCGTTGGAAGTTCTAGTTGGAATGCAACGAATGCAACCGTTCAGAGAGGTGCACGCTTCACCCTGGGCCCGAGCTATGGCGCATTCGCCCACCAAGGCGGCTCCTTTTCCTTACGGATTCGTGTAAAATCGTCACAGTTAAAAATTTATTGATTTTTTATTCAAAAGGTTGGCTTTTTTTTGCAATAGTTGAGCTTTAATTTATTTTGTAGTATTTTTCATTTATTATTATATTAATTTTTTCTAAAATAGAATTTATTATTATTTGTTAAATTTTTAAAAACTTATTTATCGAAATCTCTTACATTCTTGGAATTTTGTGCGTTAAATCATTAACTGGAACAGAAGGGTTGGTTTAAGTCATGGCGTTAACAAAGTGTAGCTTATGCGGCAAACGTATTTCCAGTTCCGCAGTGGCCTGCCCTGGGTGCGGAGAGCCTCGCCCTGAAAGTGGTTGGCCTGAACTTAAGAAGGCAAAATTTAAGTGGTGCATTATCGCATTCGCCATATTTGTTGTTATTTTTTTGTTCACGTATAGAGATTTAGAGCAAAAAGTGTACGCTTTGACTCCATGGATTGATGTAGTTTACAATTCACCCATAGATAAATCTGTTTCACAAGTTGAAAAATATATTAAAAATCGTCTAAAAGATCCGGATAGTTTCGAAGTGATAGAATGGGGTGATGTCGTTAAAGGCCCGGATGGTGCTTGTCAGGTTACATGTCTGTACAGAGCGAAGAATAGCTTTGGTGCATATGTTGTTGAAGACGTGCTAATTCAGCTTGATAAGCATGGAAATGTGACAAAATCAGTCAAGTTTATCGATTAGTTAAAATTGTTGAATACAAACAATTCAATTTCTTAATATATAATTTTTTTAAATATAAATGCGTTTTCTCTTCAATCCAAAAGTGCGTTTTGGCATACTAGCGCCAGTTTAGAGCCACTTCTCAATCATGCACGATTGAGTAAATGGTAATCTACTTGATAAATTTACTTTATTTTGAAAGGTGTATGATTGTTCGGTTGAGACCTTGTCGGGATCACTTGAAGCCGCGACAAGCACTCTTCAGAGCGATCCTTGCGCATCGTCCAGTCCCAAAGGGCGGATTCGATCTCCTTCCATCGCTGATTCCATGCCTTCTGAGTGATGCTTTTGATTACCGAGGAATAAAACTGAAGAATTTCCGTCGCCTCATCACGGCCGTACACAAGAGCGTCAACTTCCATCTCTGCCATTGCCTTATGTTCATCTTCATAGCAGCGAACGTACATTTCAGCCAAATCCAGGCGTTTATCGAATTCTTTCAAAACCTTGCGCTTTTCCTTGAAGACAACTGCCAGTGCAGCCTTTTTCATGACCCAATAATTAGGCTTCTCGGGCAGAGTATTCTTTGACCTGGAAGGGACCGGCCCCATCTGCTGGAAATATCGCTCCGCACTTGGAAAACCGGTCACTGCCCCAAGTTCAACATCCCAGCGTCCGGTCTTTAAAACATACCCTGTCTTGTCGGAGTTATTTTCAATCTGAACGGACATTGTTTCAAGGGTTTCATGGATGATGTCCCAGTCAGTATTTTCGAAACAAGTTTTGATCCCGAGCAGCACCATTCGGTAGTCATGGAGTGGCGAGGAAAAATTAAACGCCTTGCAGAGGGCCGAAGTGGCCTTCATGAGTTCACGAACAACCCCCTCTTGATTGAGTGATCTCATCCGATTGAGGTCTGCCATGACTACTGCAAGATGGATGTGAAAATGGTCAGTATCGTCGTGTGCTCCATAAGCTGCAAGGGCAGCATCATAACCCATTTTTTTCAAGAAAAGCTGTGCAATTTGTGTTACGTTTTCGAAAGCCTTTTTTTTCTCATTTTCAAGAAAACTTATGACAAAGTGCGTAACAGGTTTTTCAAGATACTGAGCGTGAAAAATAGTCGCTTCTACTTCGGCATAGAATTGCCGTTCTTCCTGAAACATGGAATTAAAAAATCCTTTAGAAATTCCGCCATTTTCACGCAGTACATAACGCATGAGATTGACGCCCTGTGAACGGCTATTCGAAAGTCTCTTTCTCGTTACGATCATTTAAATCCACCTCTTGGTCTGCGGCAATCCTGTTGATCAAATTCGTGAGCGTATCATTTAATTTCACAACCACAATATCCAGTTCTCGCTGATCAATATCTGACCAAATTTTGCGGCTTTGAAGGGATTTAATTTTTTTGGAAATTTCCAGTAAATTTCCAGCGATTGAAACATACGGCCGATGAGCTTTGGCGAGTCTGGTTGCCCAACGCTCGTTGATCATGTTGATAACAAAATTGCTTCTTGTCGTGCCAGAAAGGCAAGCTTTGGCGTCAATAACAAGCAACTGTTCACTTGATACTCTGACATTCAAATTCCGGTCTTTTAAGGAACTCTTACTGAGCATTTTTTATCTCCGTTTCGTTAGATTCTACGATGCGTAAATGAGATGAAAAAGTCAAAAAAACTAGGGGTAATGACCTTAAAAAACAACTTTTTTGACAATTTGTGGTACAAGGTGATGTTAAGATGAGTGTTGCACGCTCCAATCTTGCGGGCAAGACCTTCGTAACACTTGCTCAACCGGTTCCATGGCCGCCCCCAAAATTCTCTGTCCAAAGCGCGCCCAGAATTCATTGGTACCTCCGCAAAAAAAACAGGCCGAACCTATCCAGATTTTTCCCCGCCAAACAAAGCCCACAAAAAAATCATGGGTAGACTTGGATAAAGTCATGGAAAAGCCAATTCAGATCTTATCTCCGCAAAGAACCGCAGGCCGATACACCGATAGCCATTCAATCCGACCTGTCGGGGGCAACTCCACGGGCCATTGAGCCACTGGATTAACCAAGAGGCGACCCTGGTCTCACCGAAAACAGTCTGTGGCGCCGCAGGCAGCCCAGAAGCTCTCAGAATGGCTGTTTAAGCCTCCGGCAGTCAGAGTTGACCTTGGGCCTCGCAAATATGCCAAGGACGCTCTGCTTGGCATATTTGGGCGCGAAGGGGCCCTCGTCAGAATATCTTGGGGCCTCCCTACCTGCTTGCTGAAAATCTATGCGAACCTACGCCACATACCCCTGTACGCTTCACTACCAAGTCTGAGGGCACGGATCAAATAACGATCCAGACTTATCGCCGCACGATGACTCATGTTTTGGCCAACAACCTGAAATATCCTGTGCGTTACGCAGTAGTTCATCCAAATCCTTTCGCAAAGCTCGAATTGATTTTGAAGAGTGAAGAGTCGCTGCCAATATGAGCCTTTTAAAGTTGGTGTATCATCGTAGTCCAGAATGGTTTTTTTTATAGGCATCCAAAGACTTGGAAAGGTTCCTCCCATTCACCGGGCAAGCTCGGGGCGTTTTGGGATGATCGGTTAGTCACAAAGAGAACCGACTGCATGCATTTTTTAAGGCTCATTCAGGAGACGCTATGGGAAGTCTTTACCCGCATCTGTTTGACCGAAAGCGATAGGAAAAAAAGGATAATCCGGCTTGAGCCAAAATAGGGGCAAAAAGCATTGGAATACCAAGCATGCTTGAATCAAAAAATCGCTTATTCAAGAGACTTAAAAATTCACTGATTATTGCGCTGCAATTGCGCCCAGAATAGGTAGAAAAATGATCACAATTTTAGGTCCTGATTTAGCCATGATTTCAGCGCTAGATTTGAGTTTATAATGCCAATATTCGGGATAACAAAATTGTACAAAACTTATCGTGAATAAGTCCATGTATCTCATCGAAAAGGCGTTATAAAACCTGTTCAATAGTATTATATATGGCTTTAAATATCGTTTAAAATTTTTTAAGGTTTCACGTTAAATCCTGGACTGATTTTTATTAGTTCATGGCAATTTTTCCCGCATGAATTGCGTATATACTACTGGCATTGACCTGCTGGGAAACTTCGGACCACTCAGTTATTGATTATCTCTTTCCATACCTTCCTTACATATTTTTTCAATACCCGCTGATGCCACGCAGCAGTTTTAGTACCGACTGGTTCGATGGTGCTCTGTTCTGTTGCGCCGATGAGAATGTCGAGCGCAATATGTGGGATGGCCGTAAGGTCGTTCCTGCGGGTTATTGAAATCTGTGGCAAATCTTACTGTTGAGTTCTCGGCAAATTACGTATTTTGTAAGTATTATAATCTCTTTCCGAATTATTTTATTTTAGTGTAAAGTTATTAATGATTTAAATGATTTCGAATGAAATTTTTAAAATATCATATCTTAAATATTTATTTCACGTAATTATATTTCATTGTTAAAAATAATACGAAATTTAAAATGGAGGAGTTTTGCAAAAAACAATGTGTTTTAAAAAGAGTAAATTATTTTTTAAAATAACTATTTATTCTTTTTTAATTATTATTCTATCTGCGCTCTCTACTGCTTGCCATGCTCAAGATGGTATAAAAAATAAACCATTGGATCCGACTCAGTCAAAAAAAACTGAAATTTCAGAATCAGTTCCTAAAAATAGAGTAGATTCTCCATCAAGCGCTTTTGTTCAGTACGCACAGTCTGCTGGAGTGCGTAAATGTTTGGGGCGTATAGAGCAAGTGGTCACGTTTTTGACGGGTGACATCAGTACTGTAGGCGGGCATTTTTTCATTCCCTCCCCAGACCCTGACAATATGATGGTTTCGCTGTCCATGGAAATACAGCAACCCGGAAACATTCTGGCTTACGCAAGTTCCAGTTTTGCCCCAAATCAAGTCAATGGCTGTGGCGGTATCTATGAAACGGTAGTATATTGGCCTCAGAAAAGTGAGCTTGTCGCTCAGCAACAATACTCTGATCTGCACAGAGTCGGGAAATTATCAAGTCAGATTATTGTTTTGGATGGAGGATCTACGCTGAGAATTTTTTTGATGCCAGCTGGAACTGGATGCATTGCGATAAAAAAAGAATTGATCCAGTAATAAGAATTGTTTTGTTTTTTTGTAACATTTAAATTGCTATAAAAATGAGGATCGCGATGCAAGTTTTTATGAAAAAACGTGTGAGATTTTTTTTTGTGACTTTTTTATTATTAATTTTCGTATTGGTAGGTAATGCTTATGCAGCCGATACAGATTATACATTTCCAAACATCACGAATCCTGGGTCGATATCTGGAGTGGAAAGCCTGAGCGTCGATGGCACAACGACGCTGACCGGCGAGACCAAAATCAATGTCAGCGGCACGGCAACGACGACTATTGGAAATCAATCGAGCGCAGTCAATATCTTGGGCGGGACGAATACCATTGGCAACGTAGGCAGTTCTGTAAACACTCTGAACGGTTCGACCAACACCCTGAACGCCACTGCCCAGAATGCAATCACAGGCGGCACCGGCAACGCCATCACTTCGGTTACGGGTAACAACGCCATCACCGCGGTTACGGGTAACAACGTCATGAGCGCGTTGGGTGTTAATGGCGAGAATCGTCTGGAGGCGAATGCCGCGACGGGTACAAACTCTATCGAGGCCAAGCGCAACAATATCGGAGTAGGCACCACCAACTCGACAAACACTATAGGCAATACATTCGCAGGTACGACTGTCGATCTTAAGGGCGGCAACAGCCACGTAGCTGTTCAGCAAGGCAGTGCCAGTATTGGATCGGGAACAAACGGGCTTACCACGACCAGCACTGCAAGCACGTTGGGTACAGACGCCGCAACTCTGAACACTCAACTCAATGGTGTTGGCGATGAAGCGAGCCGCGCCAACCTGGCTGGGGCGAGCTACGTCAACCGTCTGGAAGGCGACACCCTCATCAATGGCAATACCTTTATTAACGGTCGTCTCGTTTACACTTCCAACACCGTGGCGACCACCTCCGTCAATAGCGGCACAAGCATACTGCCGAGCGCAGGAAAAACCTCCGGACACATGACTATTGTCAACAAGGATCAGATCGCGCCGCACGCTGTTGTCGATGGCAATGGCCGCATCGCAATTGCTAACGGACCTGCGACAGAAGCTTCGTCAGCCATGACTTTGACCAATGGTATGGGCAATACTCATGGCATGGTCATCACCGAACGCAAGACCGTCATTAGCGGTGGAACGCAATCCACCAGTTTGACCCTGGATGACAGAGGGGCGACCTTTGGCAAATCTTCAAACGGCGATCCTGTAAGGGTGACCGGAGTGGCTGATGGCAAGAGTCGCTGGGACGCGGTCAACTACGGGCAGTTGAACAGGGGCGTGGCCATCGCAGCAAGCATGGCGACAATTCCTCAGGTCGAACAGGACAAAACCTTCTCTCTGGGTGCGGGCACTGGCTACTACGGTGACGAAACAGGAATCGCCATCGGCGGCAGCGTGCGGCTTTCCCCCAATACTGTCATGAAAGCAGCGGCCAGTTTTTCCCCCACAGAATTCGATAACGCTGCCTTCAGCGCAGGCTTTGCCTACAGTTGGTGATTCCATCAAATGCCGCGTCCGGTCAGTACTGGACGCGGCATTACAAGGCGCGCCCCTCAGACTGGCCATGGGTTTGAGTCAGAGACTTGTGAATTCCTGGCGCATAGTCTGCCTACCGTTGCCCAGGCAAAACATCCGCATTCGTTTATCTGGATAGCCAGTCTCCGTAGTAATTACGCAGTCAGCCGACTTCGCCACCGCGCCGAATCAGGGTAGCTTTGACTAATTCCGGGTATTGAGGCCTGCCCCGGACAGTCGCGTGCGCCGGCATGGGGGGGCACAGTTTGCGCGCAAGATGGCATGCACATTTTTTTTTAATATTTCACTCTAGATGTGAACGCCCCTTCAGCGCGCATCGATGTTCATGACCAGTTCCTGGCTTGTCAGGGCACTTTGCGCGCTCTTGCTTGCCACTTTCCTGACGTAACGGGCAGAGGCTGAATCGAAAACGAAACTGGAGGATACGCATGAGATGCTGGTTACCTGAATGTATATACAGGTCATTTCCATATGTTGCCGTCCTTGCAGGGCTCGCGGGCTGTATGGGTTGCACCGAGTCATGCGTGGCCTTGGGTGGAACGCTTGTGCTTTACGGGTGCAGCGTCATGTGCATGAGAAGATAGGGGCCGATTAAAAGCTGAGGGCGAACCCGTAATTGTCGCGTTTCTGCGCCAAGGCTTAGAAATGGATCAACCTTTTGTCGGTCCAATGATCCGTGTCCACCACAAGCCAGGCCTCGTCGGAGGATACCGAGTGAGTTGCAGGAGGCAAACACTACGCGTCCAGTGATTTTTGCAGGCAGATCAAATCATAAAACAGGCCGTCCGGCCAAAAGCATCAAACGTACATTACGAGAACAGCCATGAGTCATTCTTTTTTTCAGCTGGAACCGCGCCTTTTGTTTGACGCATCCACGGCCGATACCTCCGACCATATTCATGACGACGCAGGCGTGCACGCCGAGTTTCCGGGTTTGGCCTATGTCCAGGATGACGCCGGCGCCGCAGAAGCCAGGCACGATGCGGAACCGGCAGAGCAGGGCGGACAGGACTTGTCTTTAGCTGAAGCCCCACTCGTGGAAATATTTGTAATCGACGCATCGGTACATAACCCGGCTGAGATCGAAAAAAATCTGAGTCAGGATGCCGTTATCATCCGCCTGGACGCTGATGCCGATGGTATCACGGCCTTGAGCCAAGCCTTGTCCGCATACGGGCAGGTGGACGCCTTGCATGTTTTTTCTCACGGCAGCGACGGAGAGGTCCGCCTGGGCACGGCCATTTTGAATGACGCAACCCTGGCCGAACGTGCCGGTCAGGTCGCGGGGTGGAGCAGCTCCTTCAGCGAAAATGGCGATATGCTGCTTTACGGGTGCGACGTGGCCCAGAGTGAAAAGGGGCAGGCCTTCATTGGCGAGCTCGCCCGCCTCACCGGCGTCGATGTAGCTGCCTCCTCCGATGCCACTGGCGCGGCGGAGAAGGGTGGGGATTGGATTTTGGAATACCGGGTCGGCGACGTGGAAACGAGGGCCGTGGACGCGGATGGCTACCGCGACCTGCTGGCCACGCCGGTACTGGGAGGCATCACCGCGACGACGAATATCAACGATACCGCCACCACCACTCCCTTCTCCTCCGTGACCATTACCGACGCGGATGACAGCGACAGTCAGACCGTGACGATCACACTTGATACGGCCGCGAAAGGCGCTTTGTCCAATCTGGGCACAGGCAGCTTCGATGCCGGCACGGGCGTCTACACTTTCACCGGCACTGCAGACCAGGCCCAGGCTGCTGTTCGGGGGCTGGTTTTTACGCCGACCGAAAATCATGTCGCACCGGGCGGCACGGAAACAACCACCTTTACGATTTCCGTCAATGATGGCTCCACCACCGTCACGGACAGCGCGACCACAGTCGTCGTCACTTCCGTCAACGACACCCCGGTCGCCGTGGCTGATGACATCAGCGCCACGGAAGACACGGATGTCACACCCACGGGCAATGTCCTGAGCAACGACACCGACATGGATATCGGTGACACCAAGACCGTCATCGCCGTCCGCCTGGGCGACAGGGTCGGAGAAGGGGCAGCCGGGATTGTGGGCACCGCCCTCACAGGTACGTATGGGAAGCTGAATTTGGCTGCGAACGGCGACTATACCTATACGCTGGATAACAACAGTCTGTCGGTGCAGACCCTGGGCGCGGGACAGAGCCTGACTGAAAATTTCAATTACACCATGCGGGATGCGAATGGGTTAACCTCTGACGCCGTGATCACTGTCAGCATCCACGGTACCAACGACGCACCGGTGGGCACGGCGGCGAGCCTTGTTGTGACTACGCCGATCCCTGAAAATGCATCCGATGCCGAGAATCCAGGCGTCCTGGCCTCCACTTTGCTTCAGTCAGTGAGCAGGGCCTCCCTGGTCATCGATGTGGACAGCACCGACACCACGCCGGGCCTCGTCGCTTATGCCAGCAGTACCACCAACGGTATGACCGGAACGTGGCAATACCAACTCAGTGGCAGTTCGACCTGGAACGCTTTTACCCCGTCCATCAGTGAAGCCACCCTGATCCCCCATGATGCCTTGGTCCGTTTTGTGGTCGACAACAGCGGTATCGATTCCCAGGAATCCGGTAAGGCCACCTTGTCTTACCGTGTTTGGGACGCAAGCTCCGGCAGCGCGGGAGGCACGCTGGCAGTGACTTCCAGCGGGGGGAGCACGAGCATCAGCGACGCGTCCATTGATGCGACTTTCAACGTAGCCGCGCGCAATGATGCACCGACGTTGACTCCGCTACAGCTTGACCTGAACGAAGGCGCAACCGCGGTCATCACTACCGCGACCCTCCCCCTGCTTGATCCGGACAACGCTTCCGAACAGCTCACCTACCGTGTCGAGGTCCTGCCCACCCATGGACAACTGCTCAAAAACGGCATTCCGGTTTTGGTTGGCTCGTTGTTCACCCAGGCCGACATCATTGCGGGCACAATCAGTTACAGGCATACCGCCAGCGAACTTTCGCTCGACCAAGTGGATAGCGTGAGTTTTTCCGTGCGTGACGGCGCAGGTGGAGTCATCTCCAGCGTGAGTCTTCCGATCCAAATTCACGATGTGAACGCCCAGATTGCCATCACCGGGGCGTCCCAATCCGTTTTGGAATACGTTTCCGGCCCGGCAACCTACACGGAACTCAACCTGGGACTGAATGACGCCGATGGCAATGCGAATCTCATGACCCTGACCATAAACACGTTGCCCGACGCAGCCGTTGGCAAACTCCAATATTGGAATGGAAGCGCATATGTGGACGTGACTGCCGGCACCGCGCTGACCCAGGCTGCTCTTCTCGCGCATCCACTGCGTTTCATCTCCACGGGTGCGGAACCAAGCGCGCATCCGTCGGCCACATTTACGGTCACGGCCACAGATGGACATACAAGCCTGACCCCCACAACGGCCAGCAGTGACATAACTATTACCATCATGGCGCAAAATGATCCGCCTTCTCCTGAAACCCAAACATTGCCCGTCAACACGACCACGCCCAATCCCGCGATCACCACTGCGTATCTCACGGCCACTGATCCGGATAGCCCGGACAGCAAGCGTGTCTACACGGTCAGCAGCAATCCTGCCTACGGTGCCCTATACCTCAATGGCATACAGATCGGTGTTGGCTCCACCTTTACTCAGGCCGATCTTGACGCAAATCATCTGACCTTCCATATCGACGGCGGCATTTTTGCCTCGGATACGCCTGATAGCTTCAATTTTCGAATCAATGACGGCGATGGCGGAGTCAGTTCTGGCACTCTGGATATCACCATCGCCGCCGGAACCTACACGGGCGGGGGAGGTCCTGGCGGCACCCTGACGGGATTGACTCCGGAGGGGCTGTTTACAACCGTGACCAGCACGATTCTGAACAATTCGGAAAGTTACACTCTGACCGACCTTCCGGACCATGGCACGCTGTATTTCAATGGAGTGGCTCTTGGCCTGAACGGCACTTTTGCTCAGGCGGACATTGATACCGGCGCGGTAGTCTACGTGCATGACGGCACGGAGCCAATCGATCATGCCTATGCCGACCCCTTCACCGTCTCACGGACAGGCGGCACGGTTAGCGGGTCTTCGAGCATTTCCCTGACCATCACTCCAGTCAACGACGCCCCGACCATCACGCAGACCAGCGGTGGAGCCACGCTCTTGGAGCACAACACCGCAGGTGGGGATGCGGATTCTTTTGATCTGACAGGTGTCAGCAACGCCGTAAAACTGACCATCGCCAATGTTCAGGCCCATGATGTGGAGAGCGGCCCGTCCGAGCTCTACTATGTGTTGGCACAATCTCCTGGAACGGCTGGTTCCATCAAACAATGGAATGACACGTCCTCGTCTTGGGTGGCCCTGGCGCAAGATGCCCGTTTTTCCGCCCAGGATGTCGCCGACGGTAAAATCGCCTATTTTCATGACCCGGCGTCAGAGGAGCGAAGCGTCAGCATTTCCGTATATCTGATCGATGGCGGCGTGGTCGAAGTGGGCGATGTCGTTATCAGTGGCAATGCAGTCTCCGAAAGAAATTATGCCACGGTGACCGATGGCGACACCAACAGTATTCAGATCACCAAGGGAAATGTGGCTCAAAGCCCAACGCGGACCATTACCTTTACCGTCAACAACGTGAACGACGCGCCCACCGCGTCGGACAAGAGTTTTACCGTGGAAGAAGGCGTGCCCTCCTTGTCCGGACAACTTGACGACAATCCCGGACGCATCCAGGTGCTGAACGCTTCGATCCTGTCTGCCAGCGATTCGGACAACGATCTGGCCATGGCCACCTATTTTATCAAAACCTTGCCCTCCTATGGCAGGATCGAGGTGGATACCAACAATGATGGCACCTTTGACAAAATCCTGGACGCCTCTGACCTGAGCGGATCGGGATACATTTTCACCAAGGCCCAGTTAGATGGCGGCAGATTGCGTTACGTGCAAGACGGCTCGGATCAGACTTTGGACAATTTCAGTTGGGGGTTAAACGATAACGCCACTGCCACTCCTGCGAATCAAGACAGCAACAGCGCCACGGTAAGCATCAACATCCTGCCGGTGAACGATCCGCCGATAGTATACAAGAATGAAGCAATCACGGTGACTGAAGGAGCCAGCTATACAATCACCACCGCATACCTTGGGTCAGGGATCACATCCGATATCGATTCCGACAACAGCGCCTTGCAGACCCAGTACCGCGTTACAACGCCACCTGTACAACACGGCACCCTGTATCTGGAGAAGGATGGGGTTATCACCATTTTGGGGACGGGTGCGTCTTTTACCTTGGCGGACATTCAGGCTGGATATCTCAAGTACACACACAACGGTTCGGACCCACACCTCAATAACTTTGAAGATGGCTTTGGTTTCACAATTTCCGACGCCTCTGGCATGACCGAACCTTCGGGCCATTTCAAAATCAACCTGACTGCGGTCAACGACGCTCCAACTCTGACCCCCAGCATCTTCGGCACCACGGAATATGTGGAAGACGCATCTCCGGTAGCCATCGGCAGCACGGTGGTTTTTTCCGATTCGGACCTCAAAGATGCGACAACACTCACGCCATCACTGGATGGCGGTACGCTTGAAATTGCCATCACCAATGCGCAGGCTGGCGATATCCTGTCCGTAATCAATGCTGGCTTGGGAGCGGGTCAGATCGGCGTGTCCGGCAACTCGGTCACCTTTGGCGACGTTCAGATCGGAACCATCGACAACACCAAGAACGGCGTATCTGGACAGACACTGCTTATCACCTTCAACAGCAATGTCACTTCCGATGCGGAGGTTCAGGCTCTGATTCGCGCCATCGGTTTTAGCAGCAGCGATACGGCCAATCCGGCGACCGTCACCCGCGACCTGACCATCAGCTATGACGCGGATGGAGCAGGCGGCGATGCCACCCAGACCGTGACCGGCACGGCCAGCGTGACGGTCACGCAGATCAACGACCGGCCGGTGCTGACCGCCGTGAACCCCAACCTCGGCACCTTCACCGAGGATTTGGCTGATCCTTATGTGACCACCACCGTGAGCACCTTGGTTGGTACCACTATCACGGATGTGGATACCGGGGCAGTGGAAGGCATCGCCATCACCGGTCTGGCCAATGCGGCCAACGGAAAATGGCAATACTCCACCAACGGCTCCACCTGGACCGACGTGGGCACGGTCACCGCCACCAGCGCACTGCTGCTGCGCTCCACCGATTCCATCCGTTTCGTTCCTGATGGCAAAAACGGCGGCACGGCGACCATCACCTACAAGGCCTGGGACCAGACCTCGGGCAACTTTGGAACCAAGGCCAACACCACCGCCAACGATATTCAGACCAGCGCCTTTTCCACGGCCACGGACACTGCCCAGATCACTGTCACTGACCTGAATGACGCGCCGACCGGAACTGGCAACCTGACCCTGACCAGTACGGTGGAAGACACCTCGAATCCGACCGGGGCAGTGATCAATACTCTGGCTGGCTTGAATTTCCAGGATGTGGATTCAGGCTCCAGTCTGGCTGGCGTTCTCATCGTCGGTAATTCCGCCAACGCAGGAACCCAGGGCGTCTGGGAGTATTCCACCGACGGCAATTGGAAATCCATTGGCACTGTGGCGGATGACGCCACGGCATTGGCTCTTTCCGCGACTACGCAAATCCGTTTTGTTCCGGCAGCAAATTATAACGGTACGCCTCCCGCGCTGACCACAAGGGCAGTGGACAATACCTATACGGGCTCTTTCAGTACCACCACCGACGGAACGGAAACCCGCAGCACTGTAAACAGTAGTGCTAATGGCGGAACCACGGCCATATCCGCCGCTACAAACACCATCAGCACAACCGTCGCGCCTGTAAATGATAGCCCTACGATCAGTGGCGATAAAACTATCAGTAGCAGTGTCACGGAAGGGAGCGCGCTGGTCATTTCGAATGCAGAGACAAGTCTGGTTGTGGTCGGAGACATCGAGGCCTCGCGCAATGAGGGCGGTACAAATCGTGGCCAGGTTTCGGTGACCATCGCCGTGCCCAATGGCACGACCCACGGCATCGTCACCCTGGGCAGCACCAGCAACGTAACCATTACGGGCGGCGCCAATTCTTCCGCCTCGGTGACCATCAAGGGCACATTGGAGAACGTCAACGCGGCGCTCAACGGACTGAGCTTCACTCCGGGTGATGACACCAACACTTCCGAAACCGTGACCGTAACGGTCAACGACCTGGGCAACAGCGGAACCGGGAACACCACGCCTTTGACCGCGACCCAGACGATTACGATTGGCGCTATCACCCCTGTCAATGACGCACCCACGGCCAGTGGCCCCTCTTCCGTGACGGCCACCGAAGACGTGCAGTTCAGCTTCACCGGCGGCAACACGTTGAGAATCGCCGACGTGGATGCCCGAACAGGAACGGTGGAAGTTGCACTTAGCATCCCAAGCGGAACGCTGGTCATGACAACGACCGGAGTGAGCGTGACCTCCGGGGTCAGCGGGAGTGGAGCCATTACGATCCGCGGTACGGTATCCGCCGTCAATGCGGCCTTGGGCACTCTCAAATACATCGGCGCTGCGGACGCGAACAGTAATAACATTAACGACAATAGCCGAACGCTGCACATGGTTGTCAGCGACTTAGGCAACAGTATCGGCGACAGTACAACAACGCATGGAACTGTTTCCAAGGATGTGCTTATCGTTCTGAATCCGGTGAACGATGCCCCTACACTGACCATTGCAGGGGGATCCGAAAGCCAGTCGCTCAATCAAAATACCCAGGCCTCCATCACCGGCATCACCGTGGCCGATTACAAGGATTCAGGGGATAGCGATTACGCAGTTACGGCCAAACCGACCCTCGTGATTACGGCGCTGCACGGTACCTTTGAGGCTTTTAACCAGGGTAATGTGAATGGTGTGCTTTCAAATGAGAACCGCACCATCACCTTGAGCAGTAGCAACATCGGTGCGGATTCTTTGACAGATATCAACGGCGTCATAACAGCTGGTTATCTGAAATATACCGCCGACAGCAACTTTTCCGGCACAGATACCTTGAGCCTCGTCCTGCATGATAACGGTAATTCAGGAGGCACGGACCGGACCTCCTCAGGAACCATTGCCCTGACTATCGCCGGTACGAATGAAGCGCCTTCGTTCGGCAGCCTGGACGCCACCCCGACCTTTGTCGAAGATGGACCCACCGTGATCCTGGATGACGATGCTATCTTGGTTGATCCGGAATTATCCGTGTACAACAACTGGGGCAATGCGGTGCTTACGCTGCAGCGCACCGGCCAAGCCGGCAACGCAGGCATTCCAGCCACGGATGATGTTTTTGGTTTGACCGGCAGTGGCAGCACCGGCGTGAACTTCAATGGCGGCAATATAAGAATTGCTTCCACTGCAGTGGGTACGTTCACCAATGCCGACGGTGTACTGACCATCACCTTTGCCGAAGGGACTACCACCGCCCAGGCCACGCAGGTACTAAGGGCCGTCACCTACCAGAACACCAATGACAATCCGCCGACTCAGGTCAGTATCGGCTATACGATCAACGACGGGGACACGGACGCGGATCGAGCCACCAATGGTCAGGGAACCGGCGGGCCCAAAACAGGCAACGGGTCCATCAACGTGACCATCGCGGCCAACAACGACACCCCGAGCCTGAACGTTCCTTCCACGGGATCCTACACGGAAGACGCCGCGTCTATCACCCTGGCCTCGGCGGCGACCCTCAACGACCCGGAACTCTCTTTCCTGGCGTCTCAGAACGGTGACTGGGAACGTGCAACTCTCTCCCTCAGTCGCAGAGGTGGAGCCATTGCGAGTGACGTTTTCGGAGTGACCGGTAGCGGTGACACCGGCGTGAATTTCGATGGTGGAAACATTCGGATCAACACCACGGCAGTAGGCACATTCACCAACGCGGGCGGTAAGCTGACCATCACGTTTGCGCATAACGCCACTTCGGCCCAGGTGGAGCAAATCGTCCGGGCCATCACCTACGAAAACACTCGCCAGAGTCTTGCCGCAGGGGAAACGGAACCCGTCGCGTTGGTCTGGACTTTGAACGACGGCAACACAGGCGACGCGAATACGCCAGGCCCGCAAGGCCTGGGCGGAGCCAAACAGACCACCGCCACAGAGACCATCACCCTGACCGGCGTGAATGACGCGCCGGTGCTGGCGGATACGGCGCTATCCATCACCGTGGCCGAAGATGCGGCGGCACCGTCTGGAGGTGTGGGCGTGCTGGTTTCAAGCCTGACGGGCGGCATTTCCGACGTGGACACCACCAACCCCAAGGGCATTGCCATCACTGGGCTTGATAGCATTCTGGGCACATGGCGCTACAGCACCAATGGCGGAACGACCTGGACATCCATTGATGCGGTTGCCGACAGCAGTAGCCTACTCCTTCGCTCCACGGACCGGATACACTTTCAGCCCACAGCCAATATCAACGGCTCAGTCAGCGCGGGCCTGACCATCCGCGCCTGGGACCAAAGCACGGGATCGGCGGGTGCGAAGGTCGATACAACCACTACTGGAGGCACAAGTGCATTTTCATCGGTGACCGACAACGTGGCCCTGACCGTAACAGCGGTCAACGATGCCCCAACGCGCACCCAGGAAAGCGTCGCGCTGACGCCTGTCGACGAAGACAGCACGAATCCATCCGGTTCGACGATAAGCAGTCTTTTCACCGCGGCCTTCTCGGATGCGACCGACCAGGTGACGGGAGGGTCCTCGGCCAACACTTTGGCCGGTGTAGCCATTGTCGGCAACGCGGCCACAGCCTCTCAAGGCACATGGCAGTATTTCAACGGTTCTTCGTGGACCAACATCGCCACCACCGTCAGCCTCACAAGCGCCACTCTGTTTGCTGAAAACACAGCTGTCCGATTTGTCCCCACAGCGGATTTTCATGGCACCCCCGGTGCCCTGACAACACGCCTCATTGACAGTTCCAGCGGTGCGGTGACCAACGCCACAGGAGTCAATATTGGTACGACGGGCGGCACGACTCGATTCAGCGACAGTTCCAACGAAGTGACCCTGACCACCGGCATCACGGCAGTCAACGACGCGCCCGTGGCTACGGGTTCGGCCACACTGAGCGCCATCGATGAGGACACGGCGAACGGGAGTATCCCCGGTGCTACAATCACCAGCCTCTTCGGATCCAACTACAACGACGTCACGGATAATAAATCCGGGATTACGGGTGGCGGCAACACCTCCACAACCCTTCGCGGCGTCATCATCACCGGGTACACGGCCGATGTGGCCAAGGGCGAGTGGGAGTACAAGACAGACTCCGGTCATTGGACGGCTCTGCCCTCTGTAGTGACCGACACTAGCGGGTTTGCAGTTGCGGCTGCAGATTCGCTGCGCTTCGTCCCCGTCGGTGATTATAACGGTGACGCACCGGATCTCGTCGTTCGACTCGTTGATGGCTCCGGAGCGGACATTGTCACTGGTGAAGGAGTGGAAAGCCGCGTCGATGCCTCTGGAAATGGCGATACCACGCGCTATAGCTTGAACACGGTAACATTAAGTCACACCATCACGGCCGTGGCGGACATCGCGGCCGACACCCAGACCGTGGACGAGGACGGCGATGTTACGACGAACCTGCTGATCAATGACAGCTTCGAAGGCACGCCGGTCATATCCAGCGTGACGCAGGGCACCAACGGTACGGTGGTGAACAACGGCGACGGAACGGTGAAATATACGCCGGGCGCCAACTTCAACGGCACCGACTCCTACACCTATACGGTGACCAGCGGCGGTGTGACCGAAACGGCCACGGTCAACGTGACCATCAACCAGATCGATGATCCGGCCACCATCGGCGGCGACATCTCCGGCTCCGGTGTCGAGGACGGCGGGGCCATCGCCGGCACTCTGACGGCCTCGGACGCGGCCGACGGCCTGACTGACGGCACGATCTTCAGTGTGACCACGGCCGCTGGCAACGGCATGG